>JAESSK010000096.1 GCA_016764155.1 Rhizobiaceae bacterium | reverse complement strand
GGTGAAGAGTGCCGGTTGAAGGTAAAATCCCGGATTTTGCCGGGATAACCGCTCACCGCCCCAGCGAAGATTGGCCCCTTCCCTTCGTCCAAACTCGATATATTGCTCATCCTGTTCAAGCTGACTCTGGTTGACGACTGGACCGATATCGGTCCCCGCCTTCAATGCATCATCAACCACCATGGCGCGCAAACGCTCAACGCATGCCTCGACGAAACGATTGTGAATGCCCTCCGTGACTATGATACGAGAAGATGCGGTGCATCTTTGGCCGGTTGAATAGAATGAACCATTGATTGTGCAATCGACAGCGATATCAAGATCGGCATCATCAAGAATGACCAACGGATTTTTACCGCCCATTTCGGTTTGGCATTTACGCATGTGTTTGGCGCAGGCTTCGACCACACGCCGCCCGGTGCCAACGGAGCCTGTAAAACTGATGGCATTGACGCGAGGATCATCGAGGATTGCTTGTCCGACCTGAGAACCGGGGCCGTTGACGAAATTGAGCACACCATCGGGAAGGCCTGCACGTTTCAAAATATCAACCAGTGTCCATGCGCAGCCGGGCACCAGTTCGGCCGGTTTCATGACGATGGTGTTGCCATAGCAAAGGGCTGGTGCGATCTTCCATGAGGGAATGGCAATCGGATAATTCCACGGGGTGATGATACCGATGACGCCCGTTGGTTCGCGGGTCACTTCCACATCTACGCCGGGGCGGGTTGAAGCAATTTTATCCCCGGCAAGTCGCAAGGTTTCTCCGGCGAAGAAATCAAAAATCTGCGCTGCACGTATGGTTTCGGCAATTCCTTCCGAGAGGATTTTACCTTCTTCGCGTGATAGCAAAGCGCCGATTTCTTCCTTACGGGCGAAAATTTCGTCGGAGGCTGCTTTGAGAATACCGTGGCGCTGCTGGATGCCGGATAATCCCCATGCGGGGGCAGCAGCGGATGCGGCTTCTATCGCTCGCTCGGTATCGCTGATACCGGCGCGTGCATATTCTCCGACGATATCATTGGTATTGGATGGATTGATATTATCAACGCTGCCGCTGCCTTCTACCCATTCCCCACCAATTAAATTGTGATGAAAACTCATTCTTATGTCCTATTTATTCTGGCTTGTGTGACTTAAAGCGCGCTTCGCATGATCTCGAAATAATCGGATTTTGTGGCCCTGCGCGGGTTGGTTCGATTGCTATGGTCTTTTTCAGCCAAAGATGCCGCGTGGCGAAGGGACGAGATATTCACTCCCAACTCGCTAAGCTTCGTTGGCAGGCCCAATCGCTTGGTCAACCGTACGATGCCAGTGCTGATATTGGATCGTTTGTCGATTGAAAGCGCTCGTTTCATTTCGTCATAACGGTGACTGACGGCAGGCGCGTTGAATTCAAGAATTTTTGGCAACAAAATGGCGTTTAATGTGCCGTGATGGAGATCATACTTTGCAAGCCCNACCAACGCATGGCTCATGGCATGCACGCCACCTAAGCCTTTTTGGCAGGCTAATGCGCCGTTCATAGCGGCTGCCATCATTTCGCGTCGGGCAAAAAGATCNGAACCGGTTTCAACTGCGCGTTCAATATTGTCGGCGACACGNCGNAANCCATCCAGCGCAATACCATCGGCTGGCGGGTTATANGCGGTNGCNATATAGGTCTCAACGCAGGTGGTNAGNGCGTCCATNCCNGTTGCAGCNGTCATGAATGGGGGCAGGTTCAAGGTTAAAGTTGGGTCGATGATGGCAATTTTGGGAACAAGATATTTGCTGATCAGGCTGAGTTTTCGNCCCTTGCTTGATACAATGGCTGCCGTGCGACTGACTTCTGAACCTGAACCCGANGTTGTGGGAATGGCGATAATGATCGGNAGTTTGTCTTTGATGCGCGCNGTGCCGCCTTCAATTGCCGAATANCTGGAGAGGTCNTTGTCATGGCTGATTAAGATGGCNGCAGCCTTTGCCAGATCGATCGAAGANCCACCGCCAAANCCGATCAAACAATCGCATTTGTTTNTGCGGTAAATTTTNGCAGCTTCCTGACAGGCTTTTTCTGTNGGNTTTTCNGGGGTTTTATCAAATACGGTGGGGTGAATATTTGTGTCGAAGACATCAAGAATGCGTTCGACCAGGCCGGAATTTACGATCCCCNGATCGGNNACAATCATTGGCCGCGTCACCTTGAACGCGGCAATTTCTGCGCCAAGAGCATCTTCCAAAACATCGTCAGCAAAGTGAATTCTCGTAAGATAGTTGATCAACGACATACTCAGTTCTCCCGACCTCAGAGAATGCACTGGTTCCGGCGTCAGCNGATGACTGGNTTTTCANTCATCGGTTGGTATGGCCGCATAAGGAAATGGCCGGGAATTAATCCCGGCCATCTAGTTTTAGTTNTAGGNTTTTTTGCAGACAGGATTTTCCCTGCTTGGCAAACCAATTTTTGCAAACGCTGCAGGGTCAATGCCCAATGTCTGGTTTACATTTTCAACAATGGAAACAAGCTTGGTTGCAAGGTCGCCATTTGGTAGTTCAATAACTTCGGATACGAAGTTTGTACCAATTGCCTGACGGTTAGCATCGAGGCTGATTTTACCGTTAGGTGCATCCAGAACCAGTGCGCTCAAACCGGCACGGAATTTTTTNTGTCCGTCGGAGAGATCGCCACCGATATCGGCAAGNACNGTAAAGGCTGCAACNGTTGCNTTNTAATAACCNGTNGCCATCAAAGACGGGCTTGGGAAACGTTTTTCAGGAGGGAATGCATCCTTATACGCTTTCACAAATGCCAGCCATTTTGGGTTATCCCAAGTATCAGCCTGTGGGCCTGATGAAGGAACGCCAATCAGAGCTTTTTTGGCATTGCCTTTAGAACTAAGCACAGTGCCATCAACCATGATTGTGCCGCCGATCAAAGCCGCATCACCACCAGCTTGCTGGTACTGGTTNAGGAAGTTGACTGCGTCGCCGCCGCCAAGTCCGAGATAGATTGCATCCACATCATCGGGCAAAGCCGCAATGATTGAACCGAAATCTTTTGTGCCAAGAGGAACCCAGAAACGCTCTGTGATTTCGCCGCCAGCTGCGCAATATTCGGTCGCAAAACCAAACACTTGCGTATAGATGAAGGAATAATCTTCACCGATTGTCGCAACTGTTTTATAGCCTTTTTCATTGTAAACGTAGCTACCTAGGCCAGCTGCCCATTGTGCACCATCCATATTAAAACGGAAGAAATTTTCCGATGGGCTCACATAAGTAGTTTCCTGAGCACCGGAGATTCCGTTGATGAAAGTCACCTGTGTCTGGGTTTTNGAATAATCGCGAAGTGCGATGCCTTCTGAACCAGAAAGCGGGCCAATGATGATATCAACTTTGTCCTGCTCAACCAATTTACGAGCAGCACGGATTGCGCTATCGGGGCTTGCATCGGTTGAACCGACGATCACTTCGATTTCGCGGCCACCGGCCATGTTTTTTGCTTCCATCAAAGCAATGTTAAAACCGCGCATGCCGTCTTCACCAAGAACAGTGTAGGTGCCCTCGAGTGTTGCCATCACGCCGATTTTNAGCTTGTCAGCAGCTTGTGCAGCTCCTGCTACAAGCACAGCACCAATTGCTAAGGTGCCAATAATCCATCGTTTCATAATATATCCTCCCGTTGTAGAATCCACCGGACGTATGCCCAAAGCGGTCCTTTGAGAGCGTTTTTACGATTTTCTGTATCGCTCAAATGCTCTAAAGCTTTTTTTGCGCACTTCTCATCCGAAAACCGGTTACCAACTTTCGCGAAGTGCTCGAATTCACTTCAAAACCCTATGGCAATGCTTGTTATTGCTAGTTTCCGGGNGTGCATGGATATATCTCTAAGTCTTTTTATTGGTGATCGGNGGTCCACTTGTCGGCGCGNGCAACCCTTCNGAAATNTNCAAATGCTGGATTATTGTAATTTGGCGAATCTCTGCGTATAGGGAAGAACCGACCTCTTGGAGTTTGCTATGTTGAAATTAATTCCACAGCCAATTCGCCAATACGCTCAATTTCATGGACGCATGACGCGCAGCCAGTATTTTCGCTGGCTAGGGTTTTTACTTGTGGTCTATATTATCTGTGCCTGGGTAGATTTGCGTTTCATTGCACCGACATTGGGATATTTGCCCTTTGAAGAAGTGGAAGAGCAATATCTAACAATTGCCGCAGGCGTATTACTGGTCGTTCCATGGCTGGCCTCCGGTGTTCGTCGGTTGCATGATGTCAATCGCCGTGGGTGGTGGATGCTTCTCGGAATTTTCCCGTTTCTCATTGCCATTTTCTACGAAGAAATGGGTTTCTCGCTCTATGGCCTTTTAACGGAAGGCCTTGTCTCTGAATTGCTACCGGCCGATCTTGCTGAAATGGCGATCAATTCAATGCCATGGGTGATTATAGGGATTGGTGTTTTATGTTTCTCTCCGGTTATCATTTTGAACCTGATCAAAGGTAGTGGCGAACCAAATCAGTTCGGGGTACGGGATTGATTCAATATTCCAGCCATGACATCACCATTTTTTATGACTAAAGTTAGTTTTTATCGGGGTGATTCTGGAGAATATTTAACATGAGACTCACTATTATTATTCTTTCGACATTGTTTTCTTTGTCGTTATTTTCTTTTACCAACGCAGCAAATGCAGCATCAACAAAACGTACTTATCTGATTAACGGGATTGCAAGTGCCGTTCCCTTTATCGGCTATGGTATGCGCAATTTGAAGAAGAAGATCAGCGGTGCCAAGCTCTTCAGCTATCTGACATCGGGAGAGGGAAATGCAGTCGCCAGAAATATTACCCGCGACGCAATCGCGCTTCATAGCGCAAACCCGGATATTAAAATCAACCTCATCGGCATCAGCTATGGCGCCAATATGGTTACAAAGATCGCCAGCTCTTTGGCCAGCAAAGGCATTGCGGTCAATTATGTGGGTATTATCGATGGGACTGACCTCACCTCATTACGCGCAAATGTGAGAAAGGCAGATAATTTCACCTGTACCCATTCGGATTGCACTGGTGCTTCAGCACGCATTGCCGGGGGCAATTCTGTAACGGTATTGCGCAATTTTTCGATTAACTCGTCACACATTCCCTTGGGCAATAACAAACAAGTGCATCGCCGGGTGATTGCCCAAATCAAGTAACCTACAGGCTGTATTTCCCCCGCACAAACGGACTGGCATATGCGGACAAGAGAATTGATTATTATTGGACTGCCGGAATTTCTATTCGGCAGTCCAATAGGATTGTTGGCCATTTTTAATTGAGATTTGGTTCAACGCTTTATTGGCAAGAATAATTTTGTGAATGCAAAGGCGGCCACAAAGCTAGAGGCGGTTAAGGCCAAATAACCGTAATACCAGAACATTCCCGACATGCGGTCTTCACCAAATGATGCGGCAAATCCGGATTTTCCATAAAATGTTATCCCATAGGAAATCAGGACGGCTAGGACCGACAGTCCCAGTGCCGTTGCATTTCCGATTGGCCTGTTTTTGAAAAACAACCAGCCCAACAGCGAAATTCCGGCACCAATGGCGATGCCAATTAACGCTCCATTGAAGTTCCAGAACGGATGAGCGATCAACCACACCCAAAATCCGAGCTGGTCCAACAACAAAATGGCGGCGGCAGCAATTACAAGCCGGATTATGATGTTCAAGGCCATGCAATCCAAGAAGTGTTCATTCGGGACTTTATCCCTAATTTGTTTGTGGCTTGTCGGCCATTAAACAAAGTGTGATCTAGGCGGCATTGGCGCACTTGAAACTGAACAATTCTACCGGTTCAAGAACCCCTTCCAGTTTATGCGGGCCCATTGAAAGCCAACGTTCTGGTTCAAGTGAGGCCAACTTCCTCCCTGCCAACACAGGCTTTTGGAGAAATTTGGTCATTTGTTCGATCCGTGACACCTCGTTTACCGTTGGGCCAATGACCGAAAAAGACAGGCGTTCTGGAATGCCGATATTGCCGAACATCACTTCACCCACATTCAACCCGACGCCAAATTTATATAGTTGAAGGCCCTCTGCCTGTCTCTCTGTGTTGACATTGGCAGCTTTTGCAATTGTTTGATCGAGTGCCAAATGGGCTCGATGGGCAGCATCTGCAAGATCTGAATCATCTTCATATGGGAAAATACCCAGCACTGCGTCACCGATGAAATCCAGCACTTCTCCGCCATTGCTGACGACACTTCCGGCCGTTGTTTCGAAATAGCTGTTGAGCATGTTGAAATAGGCATCTGGTTCCATGGTTTCCGCATGGCTTGTTGAACCGCGCAGATCAGAGAACCACACGACAGCTTTGGTTCTTTGCCCATCTCCAAGACGAATTTGGCCATCCAGCACATTTTGACCGGCACGATCCCCGAGATAAGTCCTGGTTATGTTGCGCGAGATACGAGTCTGCACCAGTGTTTTACAGGTGACCGCAAAACGTTTCTGGATTTGTTGCAGAGACTGCAAGTCATCTGCAGAAAACCCTGACCGGCGATCCGTTCCCCAGGTGACGATTATGCCACGCGATCTTTGTGAGTTTTTATTTGTGTGGGATGTTTCCAGACTGGTTGCCAATATCAAATAATCGGTAAGGCCCTTTTTTTGCAAATCCTTGAGCATGTCATAGTCAATCAGCTCGTTGGGACCGCTCAGTCTGCGTTGAAAAACTTCAATCTGATTTTCAACAACATATTTCATCGGGCTCCTGCCCCAAGCACTGGTTTCGTTGTCTTGATGCACGAATTGTTCAAGCTCGGCTGGTTTGCCACGGTCCCACATGACGGTTTCAGCTTGAAACAGTGGATGCAATGTTGGCCAAATAAGTCTGCCCCGTGATATAGGAATGCCTATCGCGGTCAGGCGCAAACACAGGGTTTCAAACAGAGAAACAATGTCCGAATCGCCCAAAGACTGATCTATCAACCATTCGCGGATAGGCATTAAAAGTGCATCTTGAGACATATTCATCCATTCAAAAATTATCTGATTATTCGCCTTGAGCAATCATATCATCGACCAACAGCAATAGGAGGNCATGACTTAGAGGCAGAACTTAGCATTAACACATGTGGTGTGCGGGCCCAAAGTTCAAGAATTGCTTTTAAAGACAATCAAAAATTAGTTATACANGCTAAATACACGGTTTAACTCTGCGAAAGACAAATCTTTTATGGCGGCAAGCAGTCTAGATACAGACGAGTTAACAGGACGGGGTTCTGTTGTTCAACGGCTGAGGCTGTGGAGCGGCTTGATATTGATGTTTTACGCCGCGCTGCATTTTTTAAACCATGCCCTTGGTCATATTTCGTTGGAGAGCATGGAATATGCGCTTTATTGGCAAGCGCTTTTCTGGAAATCCTATCCGGGTATGTTCATACTCTACGGATCGTTGCTGGTNCATATGGGGCTTGGACTTTGGCGTGTAGCAACTCTGAATACCTATCGCTTGCCTGCTTGGGAATGGGGCCAAATACTATTGGGGCTTTCCATCCCCTTCTGGCTGGCCTCGCATCTGGTCTATACGCGCTTGAGCGAGATCGAACTGGGGATTGAGGTCAATTATTCACAGGAACTTTCCCTGATATGGTCCGGTGCCGTTTTGCAGCAAACAGCGCTTTTATTGATTGTCTGGCTGCATGGTTGCTTGGGCATCCACTTTTGGCTGCGCATCAGGACCAATTATCTAAAATTCTTTCCCTTGCTTGCAAGCCTTGCAATGCTGGTTCCGGCCATGTCGATTACCGGATGGATTACAGCAGCGCGCCGTCAGGCTGATGCCGCGCATAAAGCGACCAATGCAAGTGCTCCCACTGATGGTTCCCAAAGGATACTTTCTGCGGATGAACAGGAAACCGTCGAAATAATCCAATATATTCGCGAGACACTTGGAGAATGGGAGGCGCTTTCCCAAAACGTTATTATCGCGTTGGCCATATTGGTTCTCGTTGTCCTGTTGGTTCGATATATTGCCAGCAAGTTTCGCCACCATGTGCGCGTGATCTATGGCGATGGCACAGTGTTTTCAGCGACACCGGGAACAACCATACTCGATATTAGCCGGCTGGCCGGTGTGCCACATATGTCGGTATGCGGCGGGCGTGCCAGATGCTCGACGTGTCGTACCTTGGTCCTAAGCGGCGGCGAGGAATTATCACCTCCGACAGACGCGGAGGCCGAATTATTGGGCAAATTGAAGGCTGATTCCAATATCCGTCTGGCATGTCAGGCGAAAGTACTTGGTGATATTGAAATCCGCCCATTGATCAATCCACAAAACCACGTGGCTACATCGCGCTATACTGATCCACTGGGTTGGGGGGTGGAGCGTGATATTGCCGTGTTCTTTTTAGATATTCGCGGATTTTCCAAAATTTCCGAAAAAAGCCTGCCTTATGACGTGGTTTTTATTCTTAACAGCTTTTTTGGTGAAATTGCTGGCGAGGTCGAAGCGGTCAACGGGTATGTGGATAAATTCATGGGCGATGGCATGATGGCGCTTTTTGGTCTCTCCTCATCCAGCAAAAATGCCTGTCGGGACGCGCTTCGAGCAGCGATCAATGCTCAATCTGCCTGTGAGAAGGTCAGCCGCATGCTTACCCAGCACCTGGATGAACCCATCAAGATTGGTATTGGTATTC
The DNA here is from genome assembly GCA_016764155.1 of Rhizobiaceae bacterium. GTDB lineage: Bacteria > Pseudomonadota > Alphaproteobacteria > Rhizobiales > Rhizobiaceae. The sequence continues at coordinate 8,028 of JAESSK010000096.1, read as the reverse complement.
ACGTGGGAACGGCTGTGGTGGGCCGTATCGGCAAAACGGCTGATCAGGTGGGGCCGAGCCGCCTGACAGCAATTGGGGACACCGTAAACATTGCTGCAAGGCTGGAATCAGCAACCAAAGAACTTCAATGCGATATTGTTGCATCGCGCGCGGTGATTGAATGTGCGCAATTGGGTGACCAAGATGATGTCGATCAATTGGGTAAAACCTCGAAGATTACTGTCCACAATATATCGGTTCCCATAAACGTGGTTGCAATAACCAAGGTCAATGCACTGGAAATTAGTCTCGCCAACACCTAACTTGATATAAGTGTAAAAATTTGGAACTATTAAAAAACGCTGACCGCGAGTGATTTAACCGACATATCTGTAAAAGGTTCGCATTATAGTCATCAAAAAAAAGCAGTTTGGACCCTATGGAACCTAATCTCCTTAAATATGTGTGGCGGCATTCTCGCAAGGACCAGCTTTCGATGCTCGTTATCATCCTGCTTTCCATGCCGACATATTTCTTGTCTCTGGAACTTCCAAAACGCATCGTCAACGGCCCCATTCAGGGTGTGGGATTTGAACAACCCGGAGATGTGGCCCATTTTCTTGAAACTTATCTGCCAATTCCTGATTGGTTTCTTGGTGAACCCGTTTTGCTGTTTGGTGGCTTTGAACTGGAACGTGTCCCGTTCCTGTTGGCGCTGAGCCTGACATTTTTGGGATTGGTTGCGGCCAATGGCCTCTTCAAACTCTATATCAACACCTTTAAGGGGCGGATGGGCGAACGTATTTTGCGCCGTTTGCGCTTTGAATTGTTTGACCGGGTGTTGCGTTATCCCCTTCCCCGTTTCCGCCGCACAAAATCGTCCGAAGTTGCGACCATGATCAAGGATGAAGTGGAGCCGATGGGGGAATTCATCGGCGATGCCTATACACTGCCTTTGTTTCTGGGCGGGCAGGCATTAACCGGTTTGATATTTATCTTTCTGCAAAATACGATGCTGGGCGTTGCGACGCTGGTCATCGTGCTTTTTCAGGCATGGCTCATTCCCCGCCTTAGAACACGGCTTATTCAATTGGGTAAACAGCGCCAGATTGCGGCACGTGAACTGGCCGGGCGTCTGGGCGAGGTTGTTGACGGCATTCAGGATGCCCATACCAATGACACCACCAATTATGAACGNNCCAATATATCCGACATTCTGGGTCGATTGTATTTCATCCGGTTTGAACTGTTTCAACGAAAATTCAGCGTCAAATTCATCAACAATTTGCTGATCCAGTTTCTGGCATTCCTGTTTTATGCGGTGGGTGGTTATCTCGCTATTACCGGTACTTTGGACATTGGCCAGTTGGTCGCGGTGATTGCTGCCTATAANGATCTACCCGATCCAATCCGTGGNTTGATCGATTATGACCAACGGCGTTTGACGGTAGAAGTCAGATACGAACAAATTGTTGAACAGTTTGCGGCCGATAATTTGCAGGANCCGGAAACNCANAAAACTGCCGATGGTCCTGTGCCAAATCTGGAAAAAGGCTTTGATATTTCAAANCTTGCNGTCACAGACGAGATGGGCACCAAACTGATTGAGCGNGCAAGTGCAACTATTGGTCTNGGCGAACGCATNGCGATTGTTGGNGCGGTNAATAGCGGGTCCCACCATATGGCTGAGGTGCTGGCGCGGGTGTTAAAACCCACNTCTGGAAGGGTCTATGTCAATAATTCATCCATTGATGACCTGCCCGAGCATGTTACAGGACGACGTATTGCCTATGTGGATGGNGGTACATTTTTTCCGCAAGACACGATCCTGAATACCTTGACCTACGTGCTGAAGAACCAACCAGTTTCCGAGCGTGAACTGACGGCTGAGGAAAAACCGTTATATATGACGCAACTGGCTGAAACCCGTCGTGCGGCTAATTTTGAACTGGATTTCANGGCNCAGTGGATCGATTATGAGCGTGCNGGCACCACCAATAAGGANGAGCTGATNAAAGAAGTTCGNTCTATTCTGGTAGACGTGCAATTGGAGGAAGATATTCGTGGTCTTGGCCTTCGTGGCACGCTTGACCCAAAAGAATATGGCGATTTGTGCGATCAGTTGATCATTGCACGCAAACGTTTCAAAAACCGTTTGAGCGAGTTGGGTTTTGAAGACTTTGTTGAACCGTTTGAACCGGAAAGCTATAATACGCAGGCAAGTGTCGCTGAAAACCTATTGTTTGGAACGGCGATCAATTCGGCTTATGAACCGGAAAACCTTGCGTCAAATCCGATTGTTAAAACCGTATTGATTGAAAATGATCTGGAAAACGCGCTCTTTGAAATGGGTAAAGAGGTTGCATCGACCACCGTCGATTTGTTTGGGGATTTGGCTGCGGACAACCCGTTCTTTGACCAGTTGAATTATATGGAGGCAGAAGACCTGCCGGAATATAAGGCTGCATTGAACCGTATCGGCGATTTGGGTATTTCTGAAATTGATACGGCCGACCGATTGTTGATTATGAAACTGCCGTTTTCTTATACGGAGAACAAGAACCGCCTTGGCCTATTGAGTGAAGAATTGAAAGAGCGCATTCTTGTTGCCCGTAAGAGCCTACGCAAGACCCTTGGGAAATTGACGGTTTCGCCCGTAGCGTTTTATGAAACCGATTCTTATAATCCGGCAGCGTCTGTGCTGGATAACGTTCTTCTTGGTCGTGTCTCTGCTAATGTTGCTGAGGGTAGCGAACGGGTCGATGAAGCCATCAAGGCATTGCTGGAAGAAATGGGCCTAACCGATGATATATTCCGTATTGGTCTTGATTTCGATATTGGCACGGGGGGCAAGCGCCTTTCTGAAATTCAGCGCCAGAAATTGCACCTTGCGCGGGCATTATTGAAAAAACCGGACTTCCTGATCGTCAACCGGGCGCTCAATTCTCTGGATTCAAAAAGCCAGCGCACCATCATTGAAACCGTTCTGGAAAGGGCCAAGAATACCGAAAATCATCCATGCGGTGTAATATGGGTTCCAATTAACCCGAAAATTTCGATGCTGTTTGATCGAGTGTTGCTATTTTCCGATGGTGAGNTGGTGGCCGATGGCAATCCAGAAGATATGAATAAATCGGAAAAGCGTTATCAGGAATTGTTAAATGCCTAAATGTTATGCTTTAAGAAGTCAGGCCAACCGGCGCAAAAAAAGGGAAGTTTTTTCAATGTCTACGCTAGAAGATGATGTCAGTATGCTGCGCAGAATTCCCCTGTTNTCAGCCATTGATCCNGGGAAACTGAAATTATTAGCNTTTGCCTCNGACCGGCAGACNTATCACGATGGACAAACGCTGTTTCTTCAAGGAGAAGTGGGCGATGCGGCTTATGTGATTGTNTCNGGTATTGCCGACGTGATTGTTTCCATTGAAGGCAATGATGTTTCGGTAGCGGAGCTTAAGGAAAACGATTTTATCGGTGAAATCGCGATTTTGTGTGATATGCCGCGTACGGCGACCATTAAGGCAAAGGGAGAACTTGATACATTGAAAATCAAGAAGGAACACTTCCTTGGTCTAATTGAAGATTCGCCACAGCTTGGTATTGAAGTTATGCGGGAACTTGCCTTGCGGTTGAGNAAAACCACGGCGGAACTGAGTGAAGCACGTCAGCAAATAAAATTACAGGCGGGTTAATGAGAAGCACGATCAATCTATTCAGGACAAGTCAATCTTGACCGGCTCGACGAAACCAGAATTTTCTATCACCTTTTGGGGAACCCGCGGCACGCTTCCGGCACCGGGCCCGCAGTTCCAACGCACGGGTGGTAACACCAATTGCACTGAAGTGAAATGCGGCGATCACACCATCATATTTGATGCCGGCACTGGCATACGTGAATTAGGCAGCAAGCTTTGCGGCAATTGCGTTGACGGCAAGATCGATCTTTTTTTAACCCACGCCCATTATGATCATATGGAAGGCATTCCATTCTTCGCACCGTTCTTTTCAGATAATTTCAAAATCAGGGTNTGGTGTGGCAAACTGGATGGNAGNTCTTCCACCCAAGAGACNGTCGAACAATTGATGCGGACNCCCTATTTCCCGGTTGGCCCGGATGTTTTCACCGCCGATGTGGATTATCTATTCGTCGAAGAGCGCGCAGCCTTCAATCTGACGCCAGACATTAGAATCACAACCATCCCGCTTAATCATCCAGGTGGCGCTACNGCCTACCGGATTGACTTTGATGGGCGTTCCTTTGCCTATGTTACCGATACAGAAAGCATTCCCGGCAAAATCGATACAAACATTGTAGAATTAATCACGGATGTGGACTTGTTCATCTATGACAGCAGTCTGACGGATGAAGAATTTCCAGATTTTGTCGGTTATGGCCACTCGACCTTTGAAGAAGGCATACGCCTTTGCAAAGCAGCCAATGCGGGCGCCTATCTTGCTTATCATCATATGCCATTTCGCGTGGATGATGAACTCGATCAGATTGAGGCAGAAATCAAAAGGACATTGCCCAATAGTGGTGTCGCCCGTGAAGGCGATGTTATTAAGCTGTGATTGTGGTGATTAGATGCTGAAATTTCAAATACGTGCCATTTAATTTGTCCGTTACTAATTTGCTGATATCTGTCCGAATGAATTTCCGGTGGGAGATGAAGGTCCACTTCCTGAACCGCCGCCACCACCTTTGCTAGCGCCACCTGAACTGACTGAGCCAGTAACGTCTCCCGCGCCAGAAGGGCCATAATTGCCGTCATTACCACGCAGGCCGTCATTCCCAACTGGGTTCAAGGCTTCCATTGCAGCTCGTGCATTACATAGAATTTTTGGTGCACGTAATGGTCTAGAGAATCGGCGTTGGTTTGTCACTAGATTATAGTCGCGTTCAGAACCGTTAGCTCTGTTACTGCCAAAGAATGGGGCTTTTGAGACGTTTCCGGCAGGATCGATTTCAATGACATCACAGGCCCTTCGCGCAATTTGACAACCCGATGTGCTGCAAACGCGGACCTCTCCACGGAACAAAACAACGGTCTCTTTTCCGCCCTCAATATAGACATCAAAAAACGTCCCTCGCACACCGATTGTCGCCTTTGGGGTTGTGACGGTGAATGTGCCCTTTTTGGAACTACCGGTAACAAAGCGGAACGCGCCCTTAATGACTTTGATCGTTCCCGATTTGAAGCCCCCCTTGCCCACGACAAAATCATCGAGCAATACGACTGAATTTTCACCAACAATGATCTTGGAACCATCTGACAATTCCAGTTCGCCATGAGATTTAAGGCCGGCAGAAATTTCTTCGTTTCTGTACACCGCATCCTTCACCCGCAAATCACGCGAGCCACCTGCACCAAACCCGATAACATCCTGTTTGATTTTAATGGCAGAACCCACGGGTTCTGCTGCTGCGAATGCAGATCCCTGCAACGCGCCAAACGCACAAATTGTAACCGCCCAAAAAGTTGGTTTCACATATTTCATAGTGTATCGCCTATCCAACGCNCTCNCCCCACCAAAGACTTGATGGTTGATAACGTTTTCACTCACAGATTAGACGCCCCGTTTGTTATTTATATAATTAAAACAATGTGTCTTTGGTGTGCATATCGTCACTATGGTCAACGCAGAACCTGTATTACGCACCTCCCAACAGGCACGAATTCACGAATTTTCTTTCTTTAATCTCGTAACCCAGCATATTTAAACGATGATTCGAGCGTTTCGTAATAAGACATTTATGGTTNTTGTCATTTGCCTGCTTGCTCTNGTGCTGGCGCGGCAATGGCGTTTGGCTGANTTCCCGATNATGGCCACACTCAGAGATATTACCTTCGATGCCTATCAACAGTTTAAACCACGGGCGGCCACAGAATTCCCCATACGCATCGTGGATATTGATGAAACTTCCATTGCAAAACTTGGCCAATGGCCGTGGCCTCGNACGACGATGGCNGCNCTNACCGATAAACTTCGTGANGCNAACAGTGCTGTCGTGGCATTCGATATGGTTTTTTCCGAACCCGACCGAACCAGCCCNAAGCGCATCATCAAACAAATGAAACTTNATGATTTACCNGAATTTGCTGGTTTAAAANCACGATTGGACAGCCTGCCGGATAATGATGAAATTTTTGGGCAGGCCATNGAAAAGCANCGNACCGTTCTGGCGNTATTTCTCTCGACTGGNNCAAATGTAAATNTNGCCAATATGAAAAGCGGATATTCATATTTGGGNGAAGACCCCAAGAGNATNTTACCGCCCCTTCACGGGATCATCGCCAATCTAGATATCCTTCAAAAGAATGCGGCCGGGCTGGGTACTGCCATCGTTGATCCTGATAACCGTGATGATATCATCCGACGGATACCTATGTTTTTTGCAGATGGAGACAAGAAATTCCCCAATCTCGGCCTCGAAGCATTGCGGGTTGCTCTTCAGCAAAAGTCATTTTTATTGAAAACCAATTCTGCCAGTGGAGAAATCAAGGCCGGAGAATTGGCATTAACGGACGTGAAAGTTGGTGACTATATTATTCCAGTCACCTCAAACGGCCAGCTTCAACTTTATTTTTCAAAAAACGATCCTCAGCGATACATACCGGCGCATGAGGTTCTAACGAAGTCTGCGGCAGAATTATCTGCTCTATTCGAGGGGCATATTGTTTTTGTCGGCACCTCTGCTGTCGGGCTTGAAGATATCAGAACGAATGCACTGGGAGAGGTTGTGGCGGGTGTCTCCATCCACGCACAGATTGTGGATCAAATTCTTGCTGATAGTTACCTCAGACGCCCAGACTGGGCCACTGGTGCGGAAATCATGACCATGATTGGTGTCACCGCCCTGATTGTCGCCATCTTGCCTCTGGTGGGTGCTCTCACCTCTGCGTTGATCGGACTATTATTCGGCACGCTCATTGCCGCTACGAGCTGGTTTGCATTCTCATGGTATGGCTTATTGCTCGACCCGGTATTTCCGCTGCTCACCGGCGCGGCCATCTATATGCTGGCGACCGCCCTGCTCTTTGCCTTCACAGAAAACGAAAAACGTTTCGTGCGTTCTGCCTTCAAACGCTATCTGGCACCGGACTTGCTGCGCAAGCTTGAAAAATCGCACGAGGCGCTGAAACTTGGCGGTGAAGTGCGTAATTTAAGTATCATGTTTATGGATATTCGGGGATTTACTCCGATTTCCGAAAAACTCTCACCGGAAGAATTGGTGGCGTTCCTTAACAAGCTGCTGTCACCACTCTCCAATATCATTTTAGAACATGAGGGTGCGATCGATAAATATATTGGCGATTCCATCATGGCGTTTTGGAACGCACCGCTGGATGTGGAAGATCACCCTAAAAAGGCAACAATTGCCGCGCTGAAAATGCTGAAAGCAATGGAAAAGATGAATGCCGAAGACGCATTTGGATTTAGGTCAGCAGGATTGGACATCGGCGACATTAAAATCGGCATCGGCATTTGTACAGGTGACGGGTGCGTTGGCAATATGGGGTCTGAAGTGCGATTTGATTATTCTGTCATTGGAGATACCGTCAACGTCGCGTCACGGATTGAATCCTCCTGTAAGACCGTTGGGTGGCCATTGTTGGTTTCCGGCTCCACAGCAAGCGCGTGCAAGGGAATGGCGCTGCTTGAGGCTGGTTCCATCCCCCTGAAGGGTAAAAGCAAGCCGGAACGGCTTTTTGCGGTAATCGGGGGGGCTGATACCCTAGATTCAGAAGAATTTCATAAGGTTGAAGGGCTTCATAAGGCGATGATCTCTGCAAAAACCAAAACAGCCTTTGCCAAGGCAAAAGCTGTTTATATTCGTGAGACGCCTGAGCGCTATGATCGTTTTATCGAGAACCTGAAACCTAACTTCAAATAATCAGGCGCTGCCAAGATGCTTTAGCGGATTTACCGGTTTAGAATCTTTACGCAATTCGAAGTGCAGCTTTGGCTGGCTCGCAGTGCCTGTACGGCCGGAACGGGCAATGATTTGTCCGCGGCGGATCGGATCACCTTTGGAAACTTCATATG
>JAESSK010000095.1 GCA_016764155.1 Rhizobiaceae bacterium | reverse complement strand
CACACCGCTTCTTGATTTAATGTGGAGCCCGTTATTCATCGCCATGGCCTTTGTGCTTAGTTTTGAATTAGGGCTTTATATGATCTTTGCGTTTGGTATTCAGACTGCCAGCGGGTATTTGATGAAACTATATAAAAAGCCTGTCCAACAGGAATTAACCGGTGTGAGCAAACGGTTTTCAATCCTTAGTCGAGCCGTCAATAATAACCGAATTTTCCACCAGACAAAAACCGGGCTTGGTAAAAAAATAGAAGTCTTGAAAGACGAGCAGTCTTTTGCCCATAACTTCTTTTCAACACTCAATGTCAAACAAACCACATTCAGCCAGATAAGCCGTCTTATGCTGCAAATCGGTGTTTTGTGTCTGGGCGCCTTTCTTGTCATTCATCAAAACCTTTCACCCGGCGCTGTCATTGCGGTGAGCATACTTTTAAATCTTGGTGCTCGCNCCACTCGAACGGTTTAAAGCNACNGCTGATAAACTNAAGACCNTGCTGGAAGATNCTGAAAAAGANCTGGTTNCAAGTGAGCAGGCTCCAGAAGGTGAATTAGCGAATATTCGNCTTTTNAACATTACCCATATTTTCCCCGGCATGACGCGTCCCCTNTTNCACGCTGTAAANATGAAATTTATGGCCGGGCAAGTCGTAGGGATTACCGGCCCGTCAGGGGTGGGAAAATCNACTNTGGCAAAATTATTATGTGGTCTGGAAACACCAAGNCAGGGAAATGTTCTTTTTGAATTTGAGGANGGCAAAAGCTTTGACAGCGAAACACTCAAATANCCTCTCGGTTATATGCCGGAAAAAAACCACCTNATCGATGGCAGTATCGGGGAAAATATCGNNCTTCANGGCCAATATAATCTTGGTGATATTCGCAAGGCCGCAAGGCTTGCCGGNATNGATCAACAGATCATGGCCCTGCCGGATCAATACGACACCAGGAACACGCCCTTGCCCGCGGGCATGACGCAGATGNTGTATTTTGCAAGAACGCTTTATATGGATGCGCCTGTTCTGGTGCTTGATCATCCGGAAAACACCCTAGACAGCCAGTTCAAATTCCAGCTCATACAAACCTTGCTGGATTTGAAGACGTTGAAAAAAACAATCATTTTGTTTTCGCAGTCAAAATCGTTATTGAACGTTGCTGATCGGCGCTTTGTGTTAAGAAATGGAGGCTTACACCTCTTCAAAAAATCCCGTCATGACGTCACAATAATTCCCAGCACTCATTCTCAGTTTCAGCAATCATGATCGATTATTCAGACTATTTCACTCGTCGGGCAAGTTGGCAAAAAAGGACAGCTTTCATTTCACTGGTTTTGTTTTTTGTCTGTTTTGGAAGCTTTGCCTATTTTGCGCACTTTGATAGCGGGGTCTATGTGACCGGCACGGTTCTGTTTGAAAATAACCGGACGAAAGTCCAGCATGATAGCAAAGCCGTGGTCAAAAAAGTGCTGGTGCAGGAAGGGGATATGATCAACAAGGGCGATGTTTTGATTACGCTGGACGACATGGATATACGCAGCAAATTTGTTCAGACAAAATCAAAAATACTTAGCCTGATGATAAGCCGTGACCGGATTTATTCTTCTGAAAAAATGTGGGGCAGGGCGCTTTTTTCCAAAGAAACCCTTTCGCTTTTATCCAAGCATGATGGCCATAAGATCAAACAGGAAAAAAATATTTTCCGGAAGCAACAGGCTCTTTTNCGNCAACANCAACTATTATTTAAATCGCAACAAACNCGTTTACTNGAAGAAANCNGTGGTCGTCTTTTGCAAATAAAATCATTGCAGGAACAGGCCGTTTTTCTAGCTGAAGAAACCGCCGATGCTCAATATCTGCTCCATAAAGGACTAACAGCAAAACCAAAGTTGCTGGCTTTAAAACGCAAGCGTTCTGAAATTGAAGGCGCCATTGCAAAACATATATCCGCCAATGCGGTCGCTAAAAAGCAATCCGAGGAAATAGACCTGCAAATACTGAGTTTCAGAACCAGCTGGTTTGAAAAACTCGCCACCCAGCGCAAGGATATTGAACTCGAAATCGCCCTGCTGCGCGAAGATCATAAACGATTACAGGACAGACTGGATAAAACCATCATACGCGCGTCCAAGGATGGCACCGTCTTCAACCTTGCGCATTTGAGCGTAGGAAGCGTAGTGACCTATCAGGATATTTTATTGGAGATCATCCCGTTGAATGAGAAATTGATCGTCAACTGTCTTATTCCCGATCGTGAAATCAAGGGAATTTCAGAGGGGCTTAAGGCCAAAATTTTCCCTCATGCATTTTCGGAAAACAATCAAACAGAACTTACGGGCACCCTACATCTTGTATCCGGCGATGCTCTACAGAGCAAAAGGTCTGCCGACAATATGTACAGCGTCAGGATAGAACTCGACCATTATTCCGATACGTTACTGCCTGGCATGCAGGTGGATCTGGTGATTATTAAAAACCAAACCACATTGTTTAATTACCTGATCGCCCCGTTGAAGAAACGATTTCATCAGGCACTCTATTCCTAATCGAGCCTGAGAATGTCTGACGTTAGCACTCATGGCACCAAAGTTGGTGATTTGATAAGGTAGAGTTTCTGGTTCATCGTAATCACCTAGGAGTGAACGATGAGATAAAGATCAGGATTGTTCTTGATGGTCTTCGTGGTGAAGATAGCGGCGACGAGAACTCGTTGAGTCCACTTCCACATGCTGTCCGCTCTAAGTTTGCTTCCTCATTGTCACCAAAATATATGGTTGATTTCGACTTGAAGTTTTTTGAGAAGCTAAAGTCACAAAATAAGGAGATTATAAAACATGAATAACTTACCCGAAGGTTGGACAATCAATGATGATCGCCTTGTCCAAAAATTCAAATTTAAAACGTTTTCTGATGCAATCTCGTTTATGGTGCGGTGTTCATTTGAATCTGAAAAGCTGGATCACCATCCTGAGTGGAAAAATATATATAATACTGTGTGGGTCGAATTAACTACCCATGATAGCGGCGGAATTACTCAGAAGGATTATGAGTTAGCCAGAGTTTTTCAAGAAACTTTCAAAAAATTTGGCTCTACTTAACTGCATAGCCCCGTTCTTTAACTTGCGCGATGGCTTCGCGCTTAAACTCATCTGTAAATCTTGCTCTGGACATTCTGTCCTCCTTGCTTCCAATTTTATCAAGCAAAGTGCCTACAAATTTAGGGGCTATTCACACAGAAGAGGACTCGAACCTCCACATCCTTGCGAATACCAGCACCTGAAGCTAACTAATGTTGTCGCGCAATTTAATGTTTTCAATGACTTAACCGTTCCACATTGCCGCAAAATGCCACATGTGGTGCTGTTGAGAGGTGAAATATGATATGTTGACTTTCAATTGGCCAATCCGTTATATCGCACTCTGGAAGCGCCTTTGGTGGAATTGGTAGACACGCATCGTTCAGGTCGATGTGCCTCACGGTGTGGGAGTTCGAGTCTCCCAAGGCGCACCATTAAATTCATTAGTTTAGCGGAATAAGACAGTCAGAAACAATGCGTTTTGTTTCAGGTGTTTTTTGGTGGTAACCACACACAAATCACGTTCCCTATTCTGTGAATAGGCTTAGAGGCAGCTTCGAAGATTTTTTCTTCAAGGGAGAGGTTGCCATGCAAAATTTCTATTGGCCCGGGCAAGCGTTCATTGACAGTGGCAAATTCTTCTTCATTTTGTTCACCCCACCAATCGACATCGGCATCCGTGGCCTGTCCCTTATGGATCATTACATCAACGTCACTATCTATTCGATGATCTCCACGTACACGACTTCCATATAGATAGATTATAAATGTCGTTTTTTTAGACCAGTTTTCTAATATAGCAGCCAATTTAGGGAGATCAGGATTCAAATTAAAAGTTCCAGATTTTCATAGATATTACGGAAATACTCTGTGGTTCTATATGTGGTACATGTCTCTCTGCAGGGTCAAAAATGCTACAAACAGTTCCACATGTGTTATCAAATATTTTAAGGTATATCATTGAGTCCTCTAAGAGTTCCTCAAGATGCCGTGTAGTTTGGTAGGGTTACTGAGTCTACCTGAAGTTGGCGCGTCTACCAATTCCGCCATCTGGGCACGGATACGCAAGGGGGCAATTAAGTGGGCGGGCTGCCGGTGTCAACGCGTTTTTAAGAGATTGTGGCTAAATTTGCCGAAAAATGACGCAGGATTCGCACAGGCTTGTTGAGGGATGTATTGCGTGTCGTTTGTCACGGGAGTAAACAGGCGATAATAACTATTTTCAATCGCAGACTTTTAGAATTTCGGAGCCGATAAAATGCAGATACCCAGTTTGCCAAATGGCGCAGCGCCCAAGCTTGTAACCGTTTTTGGTGGCTCAGGCTTTGTCGGGCGATATGTGGTGCGGGCGCTGGCCCAGCGTGGTTATCTGGTCCGTGTGGCTGTGCGTAGGCCAGATCTTGCTTATCATCTGCAGCCATTGGGTAATGTGGGGCAAATCAAGGCTGTACAGGCTAATTTGCGCTATCGAGATTCTGTGGATGCGGCTGTTAAGGGCGCTGACTATGTGATCAACCTTGTGGGTGTTTTGCAAGAAGGCGGCAAACAGAAATTTAACGCTGTGCATGATTTTGGCGCACGTGCTGTGGCAGAAGCGGCGCGTGGTGCAGGTGCCAAACTTGTCCATGTGAGCGCCATTGGTGCGAATGAGAATAGTCCTGCGAAATATGGAAAATCCAAGGCTGCGGGCGAACGGGCGGTTCTTGAAACCTCCAAGGATGCCGT
>JAESSK010000094.1 GCA_016764155.1 Rhizobiaceae bacterium | reverse complement strand
TTTAGCCGCCGGTCTGTTGGATGATAAACAAGCTCAGGCGCGGCGTCAGGAACTGGAACAGGAAAGTTCCTTTTTCGGTTCTATGGATGGTGCATCCAAATTTGTTCGCGGCGATGCCATTGCCGGACTTATCATTACGGCGATCAATGTGGTTGGNGGTATCATCATNGGNGTTACCCGNCACGACATGGCNNTTGGNGANGCTGCCGATGTTTTCACNNANCTTTCTGTNGGNGATGGTCTGGTCTCNCAGATTCCTGCGCTNNTTGTNTCNCTNGCNGCNGGCCTGCTNGTTTCAAAAGGTGGNACACGCGGTGCAACTGAAAAAGCCGTGCTTGACCAATTGGCATTTTATCCCCGAGCCTTGATGGTTTCTGCCGGTTTGATGATTTTGCTTTCTGTAACACCTGGTCTGCCATTCTTGCCATTTGCTACTTTGGGTGGACTAATGATCACGGCCGCTGTCCTCATCCCTAAAAAGCGGGCGGAACGCGAACAGATACAAAACGACATAGAAGTCAGAGCGGCCGAACAAAAAGTTATCGCGGCCAGTGATACAATCAAAGATACCTTGAAAGTAGCGGAAATTGAACTTGTGCTGGGCAAGCAGCTTGGTTCAAAACTGTTGGTGGCGCAGGGCGAAATGGGGCTGCGTGTGAGCCGTATGCGCAAGAAATTTGCCAAATCATACGGATTTGTGGTGCCGGAAATCAAGGTTTCTGATGATCTGGCAATCAATCCACGTTGTTACGAAATCAGGATATTTGGCACTTGCATGGCATCGGAAGAGGTGTCCCTCACGGATGTGTTGGTCATTTCCAATGATGGTCCGCCGCCGCCTATGCCATATGACGAAGTCAAAGAGCCAGCCTTCGGAGCGAATGCCTGGCAGATTTCAGATGTCTATACGCAGGAATTAAAACAAGCTGGCTACCATCCCATCGATCCTATGTCGTTAATCCTAACGCATGTGAGTGAAGTGGTGCGCAACAATCTGTCCCAACTATTTTCCTATAAAGATATCAAGCAGTTGATTAACGGGCTGGATAAGGAATATGGAGCGCTGGTGGAAGAAATCAGCCCGACGCATCTGTCTGTTTCCGGGCTTCAGGCGGTGTTCAAACTGTTGTTGGCGGAGCGAGTTTCTGTTCGTAATGTCCATCTCGTGTTGGAGGCTGTGGCGGAAATTGCACCCCACGTTAAGCGGACAGAGCAGATTGTTGAACATGTGCGGATGCGGATATCCCAGCAGATTTGCGGTGATATTGCCGATCATGGTGTGCTTAAAATATTGCGTCTTGGCAGCAAGTGGGACGGCATATTTTCAACTGCCTTGGTTAAGGACGCTCGTGGAGAAATTATTGAGTTTCAGATGGAGCCGAAGGTGCTGGAAGAATTTGGCACAGAGGCAAAAATTAAAATTCAGGAGTATGTTGATAAAGGTGAATTGTTTGCGATCACCACATCTCCTGAAATTCGTACCTATGTACGCATGATCATCGAACGCTTGTTCCCGACTTTGCCGGTGCTATCCAATGTAGAAATTGCACGCGGAATGGAAGTTCATACAATTGGAACCATAGCCGAATGATTGGCGGCGAGCTCGCCATCATCAGTTTGTTTATGGTTTTTGTTCGTACGGGTACTTGCATGATGTTATTGCCGGGATTTTCTTCCGCGCAAGTGCCAAGTCAGATTCGGTTATATTCTGCACTGGGTATCTCATTCGCCATTTTTCCTTTGGTCGCACCGGGGTTGAACTTCCCTGAAAGTATTGAACCCTCGCAGATTGTCGGTTTGATCTTTGCTGAAATGGTCATTGGTGCAATCCTCGCCATCCCGGTGCGGTTTTTCATTATGGCAATCTCATTCATTGGCGAGATTATTACCCAGATGATTGGACTCAATACAATTCCCGGTATTTCCATTGGCGAAGCCCAGAGTACGACCCTTGCGACAATGCTTGAAGCATCCACGGTCATCCTGTTTTTTATATCCGGCCTGCATGTTAATTTTATTCTGGCATTGATGATGTCCTATACGGTTTACCCGGTAGGGGAATTGCTGTTGATTGGCAATTTGGTAGAAAGTCTGGCGACCCATTTGTCTCAGGCGTTTCAAATTGTNATCCGGTTGGCTGCCCCNATTATCATTTGCTCTCTTGTGATGAATTTGATTGCCGGCCTGGTGAATAAACTNACTCCGCAAATCCCGATCTATTTTGTATCAACNCCATTTCTNATCTCTGTTGGGATGGGGCTTTTGATTTGGGTAGGGGACGATATGATCATCTATTTCAATTTAGANCTTGCCCGCTTAATTGAAGGAATATTTGNTTAGCTGTTAATCTGCGTGCACAAGCTTCAGATAAGGTTGGGCGCATAATTTCGGTGCTAAATACCTAATTGAAGTAGGATGGAATGAGCGATTTTACTGCAATACAAAGTGTCGTTGCCAGAACTGTGTCGGCGAACACTCCCATGGCTTCNGCCAAGTCNGCATCTGAACTGGTTACCAGTGTGGAAGACAGCTTCAGTGCGCTGGTTTCATCGGGAAATATCAAAAAAGACATAGAAACAATCAAGACTGCGACCTTCAAAGAGGGCGCTTCGGCCAAGGCCATGGAAAAATTTGAGGCGATGGTNGTCTCGCAGTTATTTGGCACGATGCTGAAAGCCATGCCGGGTGATTCATTTGGTGCAGGAATGAGTGGGGATATATATAAATCGATGTTTGCGGATGCCTTGGGTGAACAGATTGCCAAGCATGGTGGGCTTGGTATCGCNGGATTGGGACAATATACCAACGCGAGCAGGCTGGATAAATGAGTGGTCTAGAAACAACTGGTAATCAGGGAGCGGCTCATTTGAATCAGGCTGTAATTGGCAGGCAGATTGCAACCATTGAACATTTGATTGGGGCGTTGCATGATTTGCTGGTCAAGGAAAACAAACTTCTTGAATCACCCAGTAATTCCATTCCCGAGGGGACGGCACGCGACAAATTGCAATTGATTGTGCAATTCAACCGGGCGTCGCTGGAGATTNCCGAGCTNGTACTGCCAGAGGCNTTGCAACAGCGGGTGCAGGAGACTGTGCGGTTGCTGGATCATAATGAAAAAGCGTTGCANCTTCGAATGGCTGCAATCAGGGAGGTTACCCGAACCATGACGCTTGCGGAACAGGAAGCAGAATCTGACGGGACATATTCTGCCAAATCTGGACGCTGGAACAGTATGTAATGATTAAGATGATTATGGCAGGTGTTTGGGCAGCAGCGGTTTTATCCGGNTCTGTNTGGTATTTTGGCCAACCTGTANCGCCACCCAGTGAGGAAGAAACGGGNGAGTTTTTTGGTCTTCTGGAAACCATCAAACTGGAAACCATNGTTGTTCCAATNGTGCGCACTTCCGCTGTGCAGGGCTATCTCATTTTGGATTCNGCCTATACGATTAATACTGAGCTTGCCTCCAGCCTTACGGTTCCNATCGAATTTGTCCTTCGAGANCTTATCAACGGNTCGATTTTCGGAAATTCAAATATTGATATTTANCGGCTGGANCGCTTCGATCTGGAGAAATTTCAAAANCAGGTTGTTGANGANATNAATNCCAANCTTGGCAAGAGAATTGTNCATAANGTCATGATCCANCGTTTGGACTTNATGACCAAAGAAGAAATTCGNGATCAGCAATTACGGCGGAGTTAGCAGGGCTTTTTGAGTTGAGAAATAACCGGAAAATTTTGTGATGAATAGGCAGCAGAGGCGATCGGCTCAAAAAGCGCAGGAGCAACATGCGCATCTGGAAAGCCTGTTCGTGCTTTCCGGCCAGCATTTGCAGGCTGGCAATTATGAAGAGGCGATAGCCGGTTATAAGAGGGTTTTGCGCCATGCACCCGATAATGCGGCCTCCTACCATAATCTTGGAGTGTCATATGAATCCCTCGGGCAGCAAAGTGAGGCGGTTGCGGCTTATAATAATTCGCTAAAATATGATCCGGCCAGTTTTGAATCCTGCACGAACCTTGGTGGATTACTGTTCAAGCTTCATCAAAGTGATAAAGCGATTTTGTGGCTTGAGCGGGCCATTAAGATTAACCCGAACTTCGCGGATGCACACCATAATATGGGGTGTACGCTTAGTGCACATGGAAGGCTGGAAGAAGCCATTCAGTGCCATCGCAAGGCGTTGGCCTGTCAGCCCGATTTCTGGATGGCGAAGTTTGAATTGTGTGGTTTGCGCCGAATGGCTTGCGACTGGCCGGGGTTGGAAACAGACAGTGCCGAATGTCTGCAAGTTCTTTATGAACGTTCGATCAGTGTTGCTCCCTTTCAGATAATGCCGTTGACTGGTGATCCGTTACATCAATTGAGACATAATCGCTTGCATGCTCGGGACCTCAAGGCGGAGAAGGCATTAATTTATCATGATTATCCTTCACTTGATGTTGATAGAGATGATCGTAAGATACGCATCGGCTATTTGTCGTCCGATTTTAATCAGCATCCAGTGAGTGCACTAATTTCTGAATTGCTGGAGTGCCATGATCGCGACCGGTTCGAGATATTTGGTTTTTGCTACAGCAAGGATGATGGCAGTGAAGCCAGAGCCCGGGTAATATCGGCATTTGATAAATATATTCCGATTGTGGAGATGAATGATTCCCAATCCGCACACTGTATTCGAGATGAGGGAATTGATATTCTCATCGATCTCAAAGGTTATACAAGTGATGCACGAACAAGAATTCTGGCTCATCATCCAGCGCCAATACAGGTGAATTTTCTTGGATATCCCGCCACCATGGGTTCAGATTTTATAGATTATATAATCGGGGACCGTCATGTGACCCCGATGGATCACCAGCCGCATTTCGATGAAGCAATTGTGCAACTCCCCCAATGTTATATGCCGAGCGACACAAAACGGAAAATTGCAGAACAGATGCCGACGCGAAAAGCGCATGGTTTGCCGGAGGAAGGCTTCGTGTTTTGTTCATTCAATAATGCGTATAAAATTACCGGGGAAATGTTCTCCATTTGGATGGGGTTGCTGAAACAGGTTGAGGGCAGTGTATTGTGGCTGTTTGAAGCAAATAAATTGTGTAAAGCAAATTTGCAACGTGAGGCGATTACTTGCGGGATCGACCCGACAAGGCTGGTNTTTGCNCCCAAATTGCCTGAAGTGGAAGANCATTTTGCACGCTATCGTCTGGCCGACTTATTCCTTGATTCTACACCTTATAATGCCCACACGACTGCCAATNATGCNCTGTGGGCNGGGTTGCCGGTTCTGAGTTGNGCAGGCGAGAGCTTTGCCAGCCGTGTTGCGCGCAGTTTGCTGCACGCAATTGAATTGCCGGAACTCGCGGTGAATACGCTTGAAGAATATGAGGCAATGGCATTGAAGTTGGCTNATGATGCCCCATTGCTGGAAGNGTTGCGAAGCCGGCTGGAAGCNAACCGTCTTTCTACGCCGTTATTTGATATCGAAACTTATGCGCGGGATATCGAATCAGCATTTTTGCAAATGGTGAAAATCTATCGGGAAGGGCAATTGCCCTCGTCATTTTCTGTTGGTGATCTTTAAGATAAGGTTTTTTACAATATCATTCTGCAGTGCTGATGTAGTTTTTGGGAAGGCNAAATGCNAATTGCTGTTTTTCATCAGTATTCGATCCGCCTCGTTAAACAGAATTGTATGATTAANCGGGTTTTGACCCGGATATTCCTGAAATCCAGAATCCTAATGGATAAGATTTCGCCTATGGAACTTTTGGATTAGAATAGTATTGTGTACTTATCCCACAAACTTTTGTGGTATAGCCCAACGCAGTAGCTATCCCCCTGCACAATATAGCTACAGCGTTGGGCCATTTTTTCTCTTTATATTTTTGTTCGTATGAGTAACATTTTTGACCTAAGCTATGGTTTGGTCGTAAATACATATAATATTCACAAATTTTGATCTTTTTTCTGAATCTGCAACTATAAATTTTAAATTAATTCAATTTAATACTTTCAATTTTTCAAGCATTCTCATAATGTGAGATAAATGTTGGGTGCGCCATGTGGTCTCACTTGGAAACATTAATTGATCGNAGTTGAAAAAATCTGATATCGGTCATTCGTTGGAATTTTTACCATATTGCTTTTGTAAATGCGTATTTAGATTTCAAAATTTGGATACAAGGAATTTGGAAGCTGGGCATCATAATTNTTGATGGTTGTCTGCCTTGTAAGCCATAGGTCGTTTGGGTAGGGATTTCCTGCTTACGTACCGGAGCGTTTCGGGCATTTTATTCCGAATGATTTTAAATATGACGGATTAGACACATTGCTAGAAAAAACTATAGAATGTTTTNATANGAACGTGGCCGANATCGAGAGCGCAATCGCTCAGGATGCGGACTTGTCGCAATTGCAGAAATTGGATGAGTCGCTCAACCAGACGTTTCAGGAAATCCAGTCTTTTCAGGCCGATAACCAGCGTTTAAGGCGAATTCAGCTTAATTTCTTTCTCGACTATATTTCGAGACTTTCGGAAAACCCGCTGGTATCCGAGATTGCTGAAACCACTCGCGGGCTGATTGGTCGTTATGTGGATGAAGCCGAAGTCTCTGATCATGNGAATGAGGATGNACTCTACGCGTCAAATGAAAATATTAGCGCTAGATTGTAATNCTGAGCGATTGCAACATCGCTGATGCGGGCTTGCCAAATTTCAGTTTGAAAATATGGATCCCAAAATAACAACGGGATTACGCCAGCAGGAGTTGGCGTAATCCCGATTTGCTGTAAGCAAGGGGGTATGTAGCTTTCAGCAACAATAAAGGTTGGTTGATCTGATACTGTTTTAACAGGAAGCTTAAGGCAGGAGGATTGTCATTTGCGTCTTGTGTAGCAGGATCAAACGCAACCCAGAAAGCCGTTCAAATTAAAATACAGTCAGAATATTGAAAAGAAGAATTCTTGTAAGGCGGGAGAAACGCCTTGGAATTCAGACATCCCGGAAACCCGGGGAAGTAGGGGGCGTCATGCCTGAGAGCAAGTTTGCCCTCATCTACACCTGCATCATAGGAGGNGCGTCCTAAGGTGCCGTTAATAAATTAGATTCAAGTTTCTCGATTTTCACGTTTCTTGCTCGTCGAGCGACACATAAATCTAAATCTATANNTCCANAAAATTTGTTTTAAAAATTGAATTGNCACGTTGACTTGCTTCGAAACGTTTGGGAGACTGGTTATAGCAAGGTCAAAAAGTGGGCAAATTGACTTGTGGGGGTGGCGGAGATTTATGCAGAATTCTGAAGAGCAGATGTGGAATCTGACAGGGTTGGAGCGGCGTTGCCTCTCTGCTCTAATTGAAGGAAAAACTGAGTTTGAACTTCAAGAGGAAGTTCAATTATCTGGTTTTACTGTTCAAATTATTATCAATGCATTGCTNAAAAAATTGAACGTGCGCAATGTTGCGGGCCTGATTTTCAAGGTCCTTGATAATGAAGTTGCCCTTCAGTGAAGGAATAACTTCCTAAAGTGATTCGTTTTNGCGCTNGTTANTTCATTCATAATCGCTGAGTGGCGGGCATGAACATACGAGATTGCGGTCGCCATAGGCATTATCAATGCGATTTACNGGTGCCCAATATTTATCAACCCGAAANGCGCCGGGTGGATAACAAGCCTGTTCGCGGGTATAGGGCCGNTCCCATTCACCCACCAGATCTTCCACNGTATGAGGNGCGCGTTTNAGCGGATTGTTTTCCTTGTCGATATTGCCTGCTTCGATGTCCATCGCTTCTTTATGNATNGCCAGCATNGCATCGCAAAAACGATCTAANTCGGCCTTAGGCTCGGATTCNGTTGGTTCAATCATCAAGGTTCCGGCCACCGGCCAGCTCATGGTGGGCGCNTGGAANCCGCAATCGATCAGNCGNTTGGCAATATCNTCNACGNTTACACCNGCNCTTTCATTGAGGGGCCGTGTATCGAGNATGCACTCATGGGCNACGCGACCGGAGCGCGAGGTGTATAANATTTTATAAGCGCCATCCAACCGTTTGGCGATGTAATTGGCATTGAGAATTGCCAGTCTGGTGGCTTGTGTCATGCCGTCGCCACCCATTAGCAGNCAATAGGCCCANGAGATTGGCAGGATGGAGGGGGAGCCGTATTTGGCTGCCGATACCGGGCCNGGGCGGTCCGTATCTTCGTAGGTTCCCGGCAGGAAAGGTTTCAGATGCGCGCCGACACCGATTGGCCCCATACCCGGGCCACCACCGCCNTGNGGNATNCAAAANGTTTTGTGNAAATTGAGGTGNCTGACATCGCCGCCGATTTTTCCTGGTTGAACGAGACCAACCATGGCGTTCATATTGGCGCCATCGATATAGACTTGCGCTCCCAGTTCGTGGGTCAAATCACAAATCTCGCGTACCGTTTCTTCAAACACCCCGTGGGTTGAAGGATAAGTGATCATGCAGGCTGCGAGATTATCTTTGTGTTCTTCGGCCTTGGCGCGGAAATCCACCAGATCGATATCGCCATTATCGGCTGATTTTACCACCACAACTTTCCAGCCAACCATATGGGCGGAAGCGGGGTTTGTGCCGTGAGCGGAAACGGGGATGAGGCAGACATTGCGATGCTCTTCACCACGCGATTTGTGATAGGCGCGGATGGTGAGGAGGCCTGCATATTCGCCTTGCGCGCCGGAATTTGGCTGCATGGATATCGCATCATAGCCGGTGATCTGGCATAATTTATCGGAAAGGTCGGTTACCAATTGATGATAGCCCTCAACCTGATTGGATGGCACCAAAGGATGGATGTCTGAAAATTCAGGCCATGTAATCGGGATCATCTCAACGGTGGCATTGAGTTTCATGGTGCAGGAACCCAGCGGGATCATCGAGCGATCTAGGGCCAAATCGCGATCGGCGAGACGGCGCATATAACGCGTCATTTCTGCTTCTGANCGGTTCATGTGGAAGATCGGATGNGTCAGAAATTTGCTGGTGCGCAGATGTGCTTCCGGCAGGCGGTATTCGTGGTCGTGTTCGATNTCNTCCTTAAGATCGCCNCCNAATGCNCGCCATACGGCTTCNAGAACTTCTGGGGTNGTCTTTTCATCAATGCTNATGCCGATGCGGTCTTCGCCGACTTGGCGAAGGTTGACGCCATTGGTGACCGCCGCATTGAGGATGACGCCCTGTAATGCGCCCACTTCAACGGTGATGGTGTCGAAAAATGTTTCCGGAGCGACGGTGAAACCCATTTCTTGCAGCCCATTGGCGAGGCGAACGGCTTTTCTGTGAACGCTTTGTGCAATGGCTTTGAGGCCTTCGGGGCCGTAGAAAACTGCATACATGGATGCCATGACTGCGAGCAGTGCTTGGGCAGTACAAACATTGGAGTTGGCTTTTTCCCGGCGGATATGTTGTTCGCGGGTTTGTAGTGCCAAGCGGTAGGCGCGGTTGCCACGATCATCGATTGAAACGCCGATGATACGGCCCGGCATGGCGCGTTTATAGGCGTCTTTTGTCGCCATGAAAGCTGCGTGTGGCCCGCCGTAACCAAGTGGCACACCGAAGCGCTGGGTGGAGCCGACGGAGATATCCGCATCCATGTCACCGGGAGAGCGCAACAAAGTTAGCGCCAATGGATCTGCAATCATGATGGCGATGGCCTTGGCTTCGTGTAGCGCTTTGATGTGATCGCTGAATTCGCGCACATGGCCGTGGGTGCCCGGATATTGGAAGATTGCGCCGAAGATTTCCTCTGGCTTCGAATCCTTGTCGGGGTCGCCAATGATGATTTCAATATTGAGCGGTTC
>JAESSK010000093.1 GCA_016764155.1 Rhizobiaceae bacterium | reverse complement strand
GAGCTGATCTGGAGCGAAATAGATATTCCCGCCAATAGCACATTGTTCCTCAAGCTTACGCTTCGGGTGGAAGCAGAAGTGCAGGCGCGAAGGTTCACTAATAATGCCTATGTGCGACGGCGAGATACCCGTGCGTTGATTTCCAATATTGCCAATGCGGGAGTGAATTTATCGATTGAACCGGTGTTTAATTGCAGTGATATTGTTGGACGGGTTTATAACGATATCAATGGCAATGGTCGTTTTGACGAGGGCGAAGATGGTCTTTCTGGTGTGCAAGTTACCACCATTAACGGGCTTTTACTCACGACAGATAGCTTTGGGCGGTTTCATGTGGCGTGCAGTGAAATCCTTGATAGTCAGATCGGTTCGGATTTTACCGTGACCCTTAATGAGCGTACTTTGCCCGACGATTTTCGCATGTCATCTAAAAACCCCGGGGCGGTTCGCATCACGCCGGGCACGATCAATAAGATTGATTTTGGGACTGTTAAATTGCAGGAAGTACCGTTGAAACTTTATGACAGTTCCTTTGGTGAAGGTTCAAATCGCTTAACCCCGACGGCTCTTGGCAATGTGGCACGGCTGCTTTCTGTTCTGGAAGAAAGACCGTCACTTCTGCGCATGACTTATGCGCCGGGCAAGGATGGTAGAAGTCTTGCCGGTCAGCGTTTGCGCAGCGTTAAATCGCTGATCGAAGCGGCGCGGCGTTCGGGCGAGCAGCCTTATGAACTGGTGATTGAAACCGAGATTGAGTAGCAAATTTTTCGATGAAATTGCTAAGATTTAAGCGTGAAAGTATAGATGGTTTCTTGAGAAGAAACCTCTCCCGGTCTCAGCACTGAATTTGGATAATCCATGTGATGGATCGCGTCCGGCCAGACCTGCGTTTCAAGGCAAAAGCCTGAATGGCTTGAATATTGAATGGCATCGAGGCCCGGTTTCATTTCCGGAATCCACTGGCCGGTATAAAGTTGAACGCCTGGTTCTTTTGTCTGCATTTTCAACGAAACTTTGCCGGAAGGCGAAATGGCCTCAACGATTGGGCGTATATTTGTGCGTTCCGAGCTTAGGCAATAATTGTGGTCATAGGTGATGTTGTGCTGCCCGATTTCGCGTGAGGTACGGAAATCAAATGGCGTATTTGCCACATTTTCCTGCGGGCCACTTGGCAGGGTTTTATCATTGATCGGTAAATATGCCTCGGCATTGATTTGCATTTTGTGACTGAAAATATCGGATGCACCACCATCTTCCAGATTGAAATAACTGTGATGAGCGAGGTTGCAAAGGGTCGGTTTATCGCTACGTCCCTCTAGGGTGATTTTCAATTCACCAGAATTGGAAATTTCATAAATGCAATCGGCTTGAAACTTGCCGGGAAATCCCATGTGGTCTTCCGGCAATTCACAGCGCAGATGGGCAGAGTTGGCATCGTGGGAGACCAATTGCCAGTTCTGGCGACCCAGTCCCTCGGCTCCTCCATGGAGGCAGGTTTCGTTGTTTTCATTGGCGTTTACGTTAAATGTTTCGCCGTCCAGTTCGAAGCAGGCACCGCCAATCCGGTTGGCGACAGGCCCGACATTAGCTCCGAAATAGGCCCCGTAATCAAGATATCCGGCTAAGTCTTCAAAACCCAAAACGAGAGGAAAAGCATGACCCTCAAGGCGCATGTCCTGAATGGCCGCAGCAAAAGTAATGACGGAGACAGTGAGTGGACCACCTGAAATGGTTGCCTGTTTAACGTCATCGCCATTTGGCATTTTACCGAAAATTTTTGTCATTCTGGGAACCAGTATTTTGGAATGTTATCGTCTTTTTTAATAACTACGAACTGATTTGCAAAGACCCGGTATGTGGAACTCCATGATCCGTCCGGCCATTTAACGCGGATGCCCGCGCGCTCCGCAACGCCGAGGCCCGCATGGATAAAGCCAAGGCTTCCCGATGCGTGACCGCCGCCAATATTAACTTTGCGCAGGCGGTTGTTATTGCCCGATTTAATCGTGATCGTTGCGCCTACGGCATTTGGATTTGGGCCATCCTGTTGCAATTCGATTTGCAGCCAATTTCCCATAGGCCTTGGTCCGTTAGGTGCATCTCCACCAAGATTTCTGAACACGCTTGCCGGGGCTTTGCGATTGACGACAATCAAGTCCAGCATGCCATCCATATTGAGATCGACAATGGCAGCACCGCGACCTCTGGTCTTGAGGCCGATGCCTGCTTTTTCACCGGCTTCCTTGAATTTTCCATCGTACTGGCCGAGCAGTAAATTATCGGGGTCATAGGCGGTGAAATCGGACATTTCATCAACGTTACCCTTGGCGATGAAGAGATCGAGAATACCATCATTATTGAGGTCGGCGAATTCTGAATGCCAGCCAGTGGAAGGTTTTAGATCGTCGCCCATATAGGGCCGGTGGGCGGTGGCTCCGCGTTCCCAGGCGATGTCGAGATAGGCAGGGTCGCCATCGGCATCACGGTCGAGCATTTGAATTTTTGTATCGCCCATGGAGGTGAGTGCGTATTCTGGAATGCCGTCGCCATTGATATCTGCTTCAGCGATACCCATGCCCCAGATAGTGAGTTTTTGCCAGCCATCATCTCTGGTGTAGAGGCTCGGTTTTTGGCCTGTTTCAACCTTCCACATTTGTTCTTCGCCGCCGCGATAATATTGGCGATCGTTGGAAATTCTGAGTGCCGGATGACCCGATTTATTCCAGTCGGTGAAGATCATCGAGAGGGCGCAATAGCCCGGTGTCAGAGTGGTTTTATTGGCGTAGCTGACGGTTTCTTTTCCATCAGGGCGATGGAGGAAATTATCGTGGCATGTGCCCCACGGAGAATCTGGTGCGTTGCGATCCACATAATTACCAATGGCGAGCGTCGGATATTTTGCACCTTCTTCGAACGTCGCTGCGAAGGCTGTCGTCCATGCATTGCCGCCATCAAATGCGAATTCTTTATTGGCTTTGGTGAAGCTACAATCATCGCCGCCCTTGAGAATAAGGTTCTCGCCCACGCGCAGGAATATCAAATCTTTGTGGCCGTCATTATTGACGTCGAGCGCGTAAATGCCGGTGACTTTTTTCAGGTCTTTTTCAGCAAGGCTCATGCCCTTGGCTTCGAATTTTAANGCNCCGCCNGTNCTGCTTTNATTGACGAATAATTGCGCAGGNTTTGTACCGCCNGCNAANGCCATNTCCGGGCGTCGATCGCCATTNCANTCGAATGTGGCNACNCCGCCGCCAACGAAATATTCCCANGGTCCGGCATANACGTGNCTGACGCNTGCGGCTTTTGCCTGNTCCTGCATGATTGGAATATCTTGGCNGTCCGCTAAAGCGNTGTTGGCTGGAAGCGTTAGGGNGCTCAGAATTAAAANGAGATTTTTCATTGTTCAATCACCAGCGTTTTTAGGAAGGCAATGATGTTTTCGCGTTCTTCCTCGCTTAAGGCCACATAATTATCGCGGGATGTTTTTGCTTCACCGCCATGGGCCTCAATGACCTCGGTCAGCGTCGTCATGTCACCGCGATGGCCATAGGGAGCTGTAGAGCCAATGCCCCAAAGTTCNGTNGTGGCNAAAACNGCNCGTTCNACGAAGCGTTGGGAGAGCAGTTCATTGCCNAATTTATCNTTGTCGGCATCGGTCATGGCGTGGCGTTTTAGATCGCCGTAAAGGGGCACCATGGTTTGACCCTTGTTGTTTTTCGGCAATTGTTTTGCCCAGTCGTGCAGGGCCAGGTCGTAGATAGCAGAACCGGTCACATCGCTGTCGCGTACCGTGCCTGCTGCATCTACCGGGCCGGGGTCTGAGAATTTCAGACTGTCGAGGGGCAAGGCTTTAATATGNCAGNTGGAACAGCCGATTTTATCAAANGATGCATCGCCTTTTTTTGCGGCAATNTTCCAGATTTCAGGTTTTGGTACCATCCGTGTTGGTGGCGCCAAAGTTGCCTGCCATGCAACCAATGCCGAAACATCGCCNGGGGACATTTCATNGGTGACGCCATCACCGTCAAAATCATCTTCGCCGGTCCAGCGTATGCCGAAGCGTTCGGATGCCTGAATGCCATGATGGTGGTTGAGGGCGTTGACGGTGAATTGGCGNAAGGANGTCATCACCCCTTTTTGGGAGAAGGGGCGAATNACGAGNTCGGTGTCTAATCCATCGAGTTTTGAAAGATCGACAAGGCCNTCAGGGGAGGCGGTTAGCNGGCCGAANTTNACGCCCTTNGTTATCAGTTCCACTGTNACGGATTTGTTGTCTTTGCGAGCNCTGGCTAGAGCCGCTGTTCGCAAAGTTACCAAATCGGNAGTCATCTCGCGGGCCAGCAATTCNATCAGGCCAGCGCCCATAATATGGTTGGTATTGCGCTCGTTGGAAAATTGCGGGTTGATGGAATCTGACCCTTGGGTGTTGAACCCTTCGGAGACAAAAACATTGGAGACAAAATTTCCAGCGCCGCCGACAATTGGCTCGTTATGGCAACTGGAACAGCCGTTGGAATCCATTCCAACGACGCGATTAAAACCTTGTGATGCCGGACGTTTTCGTTTTGTGGGGATGATCGCTTGGGTTGCCATTGGCCTTCCGCCGCCATCATGGGGTGTGAATTTTGCCGTGAAAAGCGCTTTGCCCTGGCGGGTCAATTCATCAAGCGCAGGTTTTGATAATGTGCCTTCGGGCATTTCCACATGGGTGGATATTGCGTTTTCTGACCATGGCTTGTCTGTGGCCAAAACGTTGCTGGCAGATAATATGAGTGCTGCGGATATCAAGGTTCTAGCTCGCAATTTTTAGCACCTTTCCAGTTCCAGAGTTGGTATTTCGATCAATTTCCATCAGGGCGGTTACCGCACAACCGTCTCTGATTAATGGGTTTTTATCCTCGTAAAAACGCATGGAAATTTCGTCGGGTTGCAGGGACATTGGCATTTCGCCAATGGTTTTCTTGATTGAATTTTCTATCAGATCCATGGCTCTTGTGCCAGTGCCAACGAATACCACCGGAAAAGGATCGATCAGAGCGAACAGACTGGCAAGGCCTGCGCCAATTGCTGAACCGGCGCGTTCAAAGGATGAAACGGCAACGGATACATTGTCCCGCGCATGATCAGCGATTTCATCCATTTCGTGCAGTTCGATATCGCTCTTGGGTGGACCGTTATCATCCTGCATTTTGGCGTGGCGGTAGATGGCGTATTCGCTGGCGTAAGCTTCAATGCAGCCATGTCGGCCACAACGGCAAAGTGCACCGCCCGGGATATAGGTCATGTGNCCGAATTCAGTTGCTGAAGATCGTTTGCCCTGAACCAGTTCGCCATTGTGATAAAGTCCCATGCCGATGCCTTGGGATAATAAAATAGCAGCGAAATCCGAGTGATAGATTTCCGGCTCGTTCCAGCGCAATGCCTGTGCCATCATGTTGCAATCATTATGCACGCTGACCGGCACGTTAAAAACCGGTTCAAGGGAGTGTTTGATCGGCAATTCCTGATGCTGGATGATCGGTGACCAGCGCAGTTTTGTGCCATGAATATCCGTTGCACCCTGAACACCGACGGAAATATGACGTAAACGGTTTTGAGGAATTTCTGCTTTTTGCAATCCTGCCTGAAAGAAATTGATCATTTCTTGCAATAATAATTCGGAGGAAATTGTGGCNGTCTCNAANGTGATTTCATCATCAAAGATGGTGTTGCCTTGATAATCAGCAATCGAAACCATGATGTGATTAAGCTGTAAAACAATGACGCCAACGCAGGCAAAATCTGGATTAAAGGCCAGTGTCACTCTTGGCCNACCGCGAGAATTTTTGACTTTTAGAGGTTCTTCCTGACGTAGCAATATGTTTTTNTCNAGCAAATCAGCGGTGATTGAGGTGATGGTCGCCGCGCTCAAACCGGTGTGCTCGGCCAGTTTGGTGCGGGACATGCTGCCCTTCATGCGAAGTGCTGCGAGTAGTTTTGTGCGGTTTTGTGCCCGAACATCGTCAGAGCGTATTGCATTGGTCATATGGCTTCTATCGGTTCCTCATGATTTTCTAATTGCGAATTCTGAAAATCAAGTTGACACATTCGAAAACATGAGTCACTATTTTTTTTGAGGCTCGAATTAAAGGGCTTTTTGGATGGCTTTGGGAGGATACCTTGGTCATTGTGTTCACCTGGATAAATGCATCATTGGTGCATTCACAAGAAAATGCGCTGAGCGCATAGGGAGAATTTTTATGAAAAAACTAAGTATGGCCCTTATGGGTGCCGTGTTTGCAGCATCGCTTTCAGGCTTTGCCTCAAATGCAATTGCAGCCGGTAAGACGGTTGCAGTATCCTGGAAGGTATTTCAGGAAGAGCGCTGGAAAAGAGATGAAGCGGTTATCAAGGCTATCGTTGAAGCTGCTGGCGACAAATANATTTCAGCTGACGCGCAGGGTTCTGCTGCGAAACAATTGACAGATATTGAATCTCTGATTGCTCAGGGTGCTGATGTTTTGATGATTGTACCATTCGATTCCGAAGCTATTCTTCCAGCAGTTGAAAAAGCTTCTGCTGAAGGCATTCCAATGATTGCTTATGATGTTCAGATCGAGCATCCAGATTCACTCTACATCACATTCGACAATGTAGGTGTTGGCCGTTTGATGGCTAAAGAAATGCTTAAGGTTAAAGATTCAGGAAATTTCGCCTTCATCAAGGGNGATCCGGGTGATCCAAATGCAACGTTCTTGTTCCAGGGCATTATGGAAGTTCTGAAACCAAANATNGATGCTGGNAAAATCAAAAATGTTGGTGAAGCATTCTCTGATGGTTGGAAGCCTGAAAATGCTCAGCGCAACAT
This sequence comes from Rhizobiaceae bacterium, assembly GCA_016764155.1. Classification (GTDB taxonomy): domain Bacteria; phylum Pseudomonadota; class Alphaproteobacteria; order Rhizobiales; family Rhizobiaceae. Next base: position 4,414 of record JAESSK010000093.1, on the reverse strand, counting down.
GGAGCAGATGCTGACAGCTAACGACAACAAAATCGATGCTGTGATTTCTGAAAATGATGGCATGGCTGGTGGCGTTGTTGCTGCTCTTACAGCTCAGGGCATGGAAGGTAGCGTTCCGGTAACTGGTCAGGACGGCGATCTTGCTGCCATCAACCGTGTTGCTATTGGTACTCAGCTTGTTTCTATCTGGAAAGATAGTCGTGCGCTCGGTAAGGTTGCTGCTGAAGCTGCCCTTATGCTTGCTAACGGTAAATCTATTAAAGATATCCCGGGTACTGCACCATTCTCAGGTGGTAAGCGCGGTGTTACCGTTACTTCAATCCTGCTTGAACCAACTCCAATCACCCAAGCGACGCTTGCTAAAGTGATTGATGCTGGCTGGATCGACAAAGCAACTGCTTGTGCTGGTGCTGANCCTAAAATGGTTAGTGCTTGTAAATAAGCTTGCCGATTGGCAGAATGAATAATTAGCCGCGCCACCTTTCAGGGCGGCGCGGTTTTTTTTCGGGATTTAAATTCGGTTCTGAAGCAGGCTAACAAAGCCGCTGCGGGAACCGATGGCGGAGGGTGCGATGTCCGGTGAGGCGGTAAAAACCAATAAAGATGCAGAATTTAAGGAAAGCGCTATCGTGCGTTTTTTGAGGGCAACCGAAGTTGATACCCGAATGCTGGGTATGGTCGGTGCGCTGGTTCTGATCTGGCTAGGATTTCATTATTACGGTCAAATTTTTAACGGTTACGGTGCGTTTTTAACGCCGCGAAACCTTTGGAATTTATCAGTTCAAACATCCTCTATTGCGGTGATGGCAACCGGCATGGTGCTGGTGATTGTCACAAGGCATATTGATCTTTCTGTGGGTTCCCTGCTTGGAGTCACCGCCATGGTGATGGGGGTGATACAGGTTTGGGTCCTGCCGCAATTCCTGGGGCTTGGTAGNCCATATATCTGGATTATTACGGTTGCTGCCGGNCTGACATTCGGCGCTATAATCGGTGCATTCCATGGCATGTTNATTGCCTATCTGGGGATACCGGCATTNATCGTAACGCTNGGTGGGTTGCTGGTGTGGCGCGGGTCTGCGTGGTGGGTTGCACGCGGAGAAACGATCGCGCCGGTGGATGCGACTTTTGCACTTATCGGTGGCGGACCTTATGGCACAATTGGTGCAACGGGCAGCTGGATTGTCGGCATATTAGGGTGCATTGGTGTGATTGCCCTACTGATTTCCGGACGCAATCAGCGTATCAAATTTGGTTTTCCGCTTCGTCCCATGTGGGCTGAATGGTTGATCGGAGCGGTTGGTTCCGGGTTGATCCTTGGTGCCGTATTGGTGATGAATGCCTATCCTTGGCCAAAAGGTATTATCAAGCGTTATGCAGCAGCAAATAACATTGAAATTCCTGAAGGCGGCATATTCATATCGCATGGATTTGCCATCCCGGTTTTGATCGCGATTGCGGTTGGTATCTTTATGACCTTCCTGACCACGCGGACAAAATTCGGGCGTTATGTGTTTGCTATTGGTGGCAATCCGGAAGCAGCCGAACTTGCCGGTATTAACACCAAGCGCATGACCATGTTGATTTTCGCACTGATGGGCGGTCTGACCGGCATATCCGCGGTGATTGCCAGTGCGCGTTTAAATTCTGCAACCAATGCTTTGGGGCAATTTGACGAACTCTATGTGATCGCAGCGGCGGTTATCGGGGGGACTTCTTTTGCTGGCGGTATTGGTACCATTTATGGTGCGATGCTCGGGGCGCTGGTAATGCAGTCGCTGCAATCGGGCATGGTGCTGGTGGGCTTCGATTCTGCCATTCAGCAAATGGTGGTGGGCTGCGTTCTGGTGGGTGCGGTTTATATCGATACACTCTACCGCAAAAAATCGTCTTGAGGTGGGCATTATGAATACGACAGAAGCAATTCCTTTAGTAGAAATGAAAGATATGTCCATCGCTTTTGGTGGCATCAAAGCGGTGGATCACGCATCGGTTTCGCTATATCCAGCCGAAGTTGTCGCGCTGCTTGGGCATAATGGTGCGGGAAAATCGACACTGGTTAAGATACTTTCCGGTGCTTATACCCGCGATGCTGGTGAAATCCGTATCAATGATGAATTGGCGACGATTGAAAACCCGCGTGATGCCAAAGCTTATGGTATTGAAACGATCTACCAAACTTTGGCGTTGGCCGACAATCTGGATGCAGCGGCCAATCTTTTTCTGGGCCGTGAATTGCGCACCAAATGGGGTACGCTGGATGATGCTGCGATGGAAGCGGAAGCGCGCAAGGTGATGGGGCGGCTTAATCCGCGATTTGCAAAATTCAAGGATCCGGTAAAAGCGCTATCTGGTGGGCAGCGCCAGTCAGTGGCGATTGCACGGGCAATTCTTTTCAATGCCCAAATTTTGGTTATGGATGAACCGACAGCAGCGCTTGGCCCTGAAGAAACAGCGCAGGTTGCAGATCTTATTTTGGAATTGAAAAAAGATGGCATCGGCATCTTTCTGATCTCTCACGATATTGAGGACGTTTTTGAACTTGCCGACCGGGTGGTGGTGATGAAAAACGGTGCGATTGTCGGAACGGCTGAAACGAAAGATGTTACAAAAGATGAGGTTTTGGGGATGATTATCGCAGGCAAATGCCCCGCCGGTGCCATAGCTGGCCCCGGTGCGATTGTCTAAAATCAAAACCTAATAAACAGGCAAAATCGAGGAGAGTAATTAACCGGTGTATTTAGGCATAGATCTTGGAACATCGAGCGTGAAAGCGCTTTTGATGGACAATAATCAGTCAATTGTCGGCTCTGCAAGTGCCGAACTCGAGGTCTCTCGTCCCCATCCCGGCTGGAGCGAGCAAAATCCGGCTGACTGGATTGAAGCCACAAAAAACGCTATGGCCCAGCTTAAATTGAACCATGGTGCCGCCCTTGGCAAAGTTCAGGGGATAGGCCTTTCAGGGCATATGCATGGAGCGACTTTGCTGGATAAAAAGGACGAAGTTATTCGGCCCTGCATTTTATGGAATGATACCAGAAGCCACGAAGAAGCGGCCGAACTGGATAATAATCCTTTGTTCCGCTCGCTTTCCGGCAATATCGTTTTCCCGGGCTTTACTGCGCCAAAGCTTTGCTGGGTAAAAAATAACGAGGCTTATAATTTCAAGAAAACCGCCAAGGTTTTGTTGCCGAAAGATTATCTGCGACTTTGGCTGACCGGAGAAACGGTTTCTGAACCCTCGGATGCTGCCGGCACAAGCTGGCTTGATGTGGCCAAACGCGACTGGTCGAGCGAGTTGCTTGATGCAAGCGGCATGGATCGCTCGCAAATGCCTGATCTGGTGGAGGGCAGTGACGTTAGCGGTCAATTGCGCGGTGAACTGGCCGGTGCATGGGGCATGTATAATGTGGTTGTTGTGGCAGGTGGCGCTGGCGACAATGCGGCAGCTGCCATCGGTATGGGCATCGTGGAAGCGGGCTCGGCATTCCTCTCGCTTGGAACCTCGGGTGTTTTATTTGCAGCCAATGATTCCTATTTGCCAAACCCTGAAAGTGCCGTTCATGCGTTTTGTCATGCGCTGCCTGATCGATGGCATCAAATGGGGGTTATCTTATCAGCCACCGATGCGCTTAACTGGTATTCCGGTATCACCGGCATGGGGCCGGGGGAATTAACAGCTGAATTGGGTGATGAATTACGAGCGCCAAGCCGGGCGACTTTCCTGCCTTATCTTTCCGGTGAAAGAACGCCCCATAATGATGCGGCAATCCGCGGTGGTTTTTTTGGACTGGAACATAATAGTGACCGGGCCGATCTGACCCAAAGCGTGCTTGAAGGTGTGGGGTTTGCCTTTCGCGATTGTCTTGAAGCATTACGGGCCGCTGGCACGGATGTGAAACGCGTAACCGCCGTTGGTGGCGGATCAAATTCTATCTATTGGTTGAAAGCGATTGCGACCATTCTAAATGTGCCGGTTGATCTGCCTGAAGACGGCGATAATGGTGCTGCTTATGGAGCGGCGCGTCTTGGATTGATCGCTGCGGAAAAAGCCGACCCGGTCAAAGTTTGCAAGCAGGCGAAAACGGTTCGAACACTTGAGCCGGATCAAAAATTTATCGTTGATTACGATGAGGCTTATTCGAAATACAAATCTCTCTATCCAGCAATTAAAGGTCTATAAATTATGAGCACCGGATTTTTTGGCGATGTTACAACCATCCCTTTTGAGGGGCCTGAAAGCACCAACCCGTTGGCGTTTAAACATTATGACCCCAATGAAATGGTTGCGGGAAAACGGATGGAAGATCACCTTCGTTTTGCAGTTGCCTATTGGCATTCATTTTGCTGGCCGGGAGATGACCCGTTTGGTGGACAGACATTTGATCGTCCGTGGTTTCCTGACCGCATGTCT
>JAESSK010000092.1 GCA_016764155.1 Rhizobiaceae bacterium | reverse complement strand
GATTGGGCGTCGCTTGAGGCAGCCAAGGAAAACATTGCCGATAAGATTGGTGATGTTCGCATGAGCGCTAATTGGCATGACATTATTTCGGAGCCGATTACGCGGAAATATAACTGGATCATCATGAACCCGCCGTTTCATGCAGGGCGCAATGCCGACATTCCATTGGGCGAGAGTTTTATTACCAAGGCGCGACAATCCTTGCAGCCCAAGGGCAAGCTGCTGATGGTTGCCAATATTCAATTGCCCTATGAGGCATTGTTGAAACAGAAATTCTCCCGTTGCGAATTATTGTCAGCAAAGGGTGGTTTTAAGATTTTTGAGGCGATGGTTTAAGACATCCTCGGATCACGGTGTATCCTCACTAACGTTCGGGCCTGTGCATGCGCGGCCCAGCTAGCGCCGGGCGGCTTTTTGCCGCCTTCGCGTTTCCGTGAAAACGGAATCGCTCTATTCCAGTGCTTCCTTGGCGACTTCGCTGAGTAGTTTCTCGATCTTTGCAAAGGCTTTTTTGGACGCCTCGGTATTGCTGGCTATGGGGCGTCTATAGCCAACGGTCACCTTGCCGGGCGTGGCGCGCAGCTCGTAGGCGTACATCACATAGGGGCAGATGGCGATGTTTTCGATATCTGCCTCAATCGCTTTGTGGGTGAGGGCGGCCGAGCAAAAATGCAAATAGATCGCGTTGAGATAGGGTGATTTGTAATTGGCGCCATCAGCAAGTGCGACCTCGGCGGTGCGCTCCAGCATGGCGTTCAGTAAACCTTTATAATTGACCACAAGGCCGTGATCAATGATGGCGTTTTCTAGGTTGAATTCCACATCTTCGAAACTCGCTTCGGCTTCGAAGGAGTGGTATCCGGTTTCAAGCTTTTCTGCGAAAGCCGGACTGGCCAACATGAGGGCGAATAATAAACACAATATGCTTCGCATGAAATATCTCCATATTCAATTTTCCGCATATTGCATCAGTGATGCGCGTGAGGTCAACCCCTGCGTGTGATATTTAAAATTTGACTCCGTAGCGCTAGGAATATAACTTTTTTGTTAAATAAGGAAAATATGATATGGCTTTGCACCAGATAATGGGTGCGCTTGGTGATCCGACGCGCTTTGCAATTGTTGAAACACTGTTGAAAGAGGGTGAGCAATCTGCCGGTGAGCTGGCTGAACCCTTCAACATGTCAAAGCCCGCGATTTCGCGCCATTTGAAGGTTCTGGAGCAGTCTGGCTTGATTGAACGGCGTACCAAAGCGCAGTTTCGCGTCTTTAGTATTTGCGTGGCAGGCTTTGGAGAAATCGATGATTGGATGACCCAATATCGCCAGTTTTGGAACCAATCTTTCGACCGCCTTGAAGCAGTTTTGGAAAAAACCAAGAAAAATGATGGAGAGAGTAATGAGTAATGATCAGGTTTTGACAATTGAGCGTACTTTCAAGGCTTCTCCGGAAGCGCTGTTTGATGCGTGGACAGACCCGGAAATTCTTTCCCAATGGTGGGGGCCAGAAGACGTATCTATTCCAGTCCTTGATCTTGATGTAAAAGAGGGTGGCGCGTGGACGACCACTATGTTTTCCGACCAGATGGGCAATAAAATTGTGTCTGGCATTTATAAAACCATCGAGCGTCCCAATCGCCTTGTTTTTACATGGGGCTGGACAGGAGAAGACGGTTCGCGCGGGCATGAAACCGAGATCGAGGTTTTGTTTGAAAAATCCGGTGACGGTACGAAAATGACCATGCATCAGCAGAAATTTTGCGATGCTACCGACCGGGACAATCACTATATGGGATGGGTTTCATCCTTTAACTGCCTGGAAGAAGCACTGGCATGATAGGCAAGTGGTCAGCATTCTAATGAATGCTGACAGTTTTCAAATCTTTGTCCATGGCTGTGATAAAGATCGGGCCGGGCTCGTCGGCCAGCGCGATTGGTTCTCCATCTGCGCCAAATAGGGCCCAGAATTCAGAATCGGGACGCAGATCACGCGTATCNGGAAATGCTTCTAAAATCTGTTCGGANGTCATGATCCGCATGTAGCCAATCTTGTTGGTGCCAAGTTTGGCCAGTTCTCTTGCACTGATTTCATGTTTCATTGAACTACTCCTTACTTGTGATCGATATCTTCCTAATGATGCGTTCAGGTTCATTCCTGATTAAATTAATTTCTAAAAGGCCGTTTTGCAGCTCTGCATTATCGATTTCTATGCCTTCTGCGAGAACAAAAGCCTTTTGAAACTGCCGGGCAGCGATGCCGTGATGCAGATATTCTCTGTCCTCATCATCCTGTTGCTGCCCTTTGATGGTGAGTTGGTTCTCTTCGATGGTGATATCAAGGTCATCTTGCGTAAATCCTGCAACAGCGAGGGTAATGCGAATGATATCGGTTGCAGCGCTGCCATTGGAGGCGGTTTGGATGCGCTCGATGTTGTATGGGGGATAACCATCATTGGTTGATTTGGTTGCGCGGTCCAGCATGCGCTCGATTTCGTCGAAACCCAATAATAGCGGGCTGGAAAAGGCTGTAATTCGCGTCATAATTTTCTTTCAAGTCCCATTTTACCACCCATTGTTATGGTGCGGCTACGGTCGGCAACTTTTGGCTGGAACCCATCATGGCATTCCTTTGATAGATATATGGGGTGAGAATGGCGCTCCTTCAATAGAATGCGGCATTTTTGAGCNGTNNTGGTATGATTATTGCTTTAAAAGAAACAATGTTGTTGCTTTTCGCCCATTTCGCAATAGTGCGAAATTTGGTAGTGAAAACAAAATGATATGGTGAAATTGGAGTGTAGTATGAGCGAACGTATAAATGTTGGTGGGCTTAAGGTTGACGAGCAATTATATAANTTCNTCAATGATCNGGTNTTGCCGGGTCTTGATGTTGCAAAAGAGGCGTTTTGGACCGGGTTTGGCGATATTGTCGCTGATATGGCGCCAAAGAACCGTGCGCTTGTGGCAAAGCGGGATGACCTGCAAAGCCAAATTGATCAATATTACATCGAACATCGCGATAGCGAACAGGACATGGATGCTTATAAATCCTTTCTGTCGGACATTGGCTATCTGGTGCCGGAAGGCCCGAAATTTGCCATTGAAACGTCCAATGTTGATTTGGAAATTGCCGCCGTTGCCGGGGCGCAATTGGTGGTTCCGGTCAATAATGCACGTTATGCGCTGAACGCCGCCAATGCGCGNTGGGGTTCNCTCTATGANGCGCTCTATGGCACCGATGCGATTTCCGANGACGGTGGCGCNGAAAAATCTGGCGGCTACAACCCTGTTCGCGGCGAAAAAGTTATCGCCTGGGCACGTGATTTNNTNAANAAATCAGCTCCAATTNCGGGCAAGTGGGAAGATGTNTCCGGNCTTTCTATTGACGGNGGTNCGCTGATAATCGCGCTGNNTGATGGAAACNCCGTTGGTCTTTCCGATGCTTCACAGTTTGTTGGATATCGCGGTGAAGCTGCATCACCTNAAGCTGTTTTGCTGGTGAAGAATGGNCTNCATGTGGAGATCGTCATNGANAAAAANTCNCCTACCGGATCAAGCGATGCGGCTGGTATNTCNGATCTNATTTTAGAATCCGCCATGACAGTGATCATGGATTTTGAAGATTCAGTGACNGCNGTNGANGCNGAAGACAANGTNCTGGTTTATTCAAACTGGCTTGGCCTGTTGCAGGGTGATCTGGAAGAGAGCCTTGAAAAGGGTGGTAAAACCATCANCAGAAAGCTCANTCCTGATCGCGAATATANNGGNAGCGACGGTAATACGCTNACATTGCGCGGGCGNTCTTTGATGCTGTCGCGCAACGTTGGCCAGCTTATGACCAATCCTGCGATCCACTATGATGGCGACAAACATATTCCTGAATGTATTATGGATGGGGTTATTTCATCTCTGATCGGCCTGCATGATGTTGGGCCAAATGGAAGCCATGGTAATTCGGTCGAAGGATCGCTTTATATGGTGTGCCCGAAGATGCACGGACCTGAAGAAGTGAGTTTTGCGGTTGCGCTTTTTGACCGCGTGGAAGCTTTGCTTTCGATGAAACCGAACACCATCAAAATGGGCATTATGGATGAGGAACGCCGCACCACGGTTAATCTGAAAGAGTGCATTCGTGCAGCTAAAAACCGCGTTGTGTTTATCAATACCGGTTTCCTTGATCGCACAGGTGACGAAATTCATACGGCCATGGAAGCTGGTCCGATGATCCGTAAGGGTGAGATGAAACAATCAGCCTGGATTGCTGCTTATGAAGACTGGAATGTTGATATCGGTCTTGAGTGTGGTCTGAAAGGTCACGCGCAAATCGGCAAAGGCATGTGGGCCATGCCTGATTTGATGGCTGATATGCTGGAGCAGAAAATTGGCCATCCAAAAGCTGGTGCAAATACTGCGTGGGTGCCTTCACCGACAGCGGCGACGCTGCATGCGACGCATTATCATCAAGTCAATGTGGCCGACGTACAGACCAAGGTTGCTACGCGCGGTCGTGCATCGCTGGATGATATCCTTTCCATTCCCGTGGCTTCGCGCCCGAACTGGTCGCCTGAAGATATTCAGCTTGAACTCGACAACAATGCGCAGGGTATATCGGGTTATGTGGTGCGCTGGATTGATGCAGGCGTTGGT
>JAESSK010000091.1:6471-6764 GCA_016764155.1 Rhizobiaceae bacterium | reverse complement strand
CAACAGCAAATGAAAATCTGTCACACCGTTCACCACGGTTATTTCGTCGCCCACGCCGCGAGCGCGTAATGTGCAGCTCTTCAAGCACATGGGAACATCGGCACCCAATCGCTTGGCCACATCTAAAACCGCTTCGTCGTTATGAAAATTCCAGAGNTTNNTTAGNCCNCGCAANGTAGCCGCNGCATCAGCCGACCCTCCACCAATACCGCTTGAAATCGGAAGGTTCTTTTGTAATTCNATCTGAACAGCAGGTGCNGGGATGCCNTGTGAAATCAATGTCTCGCGNAATA
>JAESSK010000091.1:0-6466 GCA_016764155.1 Rhizobiaceae bacterium | reverse complement strand
ANNGCGCGCAAAACCAGATTATTGCCATCACTGGGCAAGCCGCTGGAAAACNGGCCGGATNGTTTCAGTTGATCTTCGACGAGGCCATCCGGAGTTGAAAGAACGAGTTCATCNCCNAGNGCNGTANAAACCACNAACGTATCAAGCAGATGATAGCCATCATCACGTTGACCGGTAACATGCAAAGCCAGATTAATTTTCGCAGGCGCNCGACAGAGGATTTTCATCCAANTTGCGATAGGCGNANNNCCNCCATATGGCCCATCNTAATTCCCATTTTGNGCGGTATCATCGGCCTCATCAATCAANCCGTTTTTAAGCTTTTTCTCGATCTTTGCTTTTTCCACCGGGTCTGGCTTGGCATTTAGCGCATGTTTCCATTGGAACGTCGCTTCCAATTTNCGCCCGACTTTCCAATAAGCGTCCCCAAGATGATCATTGACCGTTGCATCCTGCGACATGAGCTGCACAGCGCGTTCAAGCTCGCGAACAGCCTGATCATAATCGCCAAGCTTGTAATGAGCCCATCCAAGGCTATCGATGATGTACCCGGAGCGCGGTTTTAGTTCCACAGCCTTGCGGATCATTGCAACGCCCTCNTCCAGNTGAATGCCCTTATCNATCCAGGAATATCCAAGATAGTTCAAAACATCNGCCTGATTGGGGAANAGNTCCAGCGCTTTTTTAAAGCTNGGCTCTGCCTTATCCCAATGACCTAGACGTTCNCGGGCAATCGCCAAACGGAAAAACAAATTCCAGTGATAGGGTTCAGGCTTGCCGATTTCAGCAACAGCAAGGTCGTAAATTTTGACTGCTTCGAAATAGTTNTTGTCACGAGAAAACACCGCCCCAAGGGTCATATANGTGGTCAGTTCNTTCGGNGATTTNGCAATCANNGCGCGCAGNCCGGCAATTGCCTGATTTTTTTCNCCAATCGANGAAAGNTTNAANGCCTTGGCAATNGATGCACGATGAAAGAGCGGNGACGCCTCGGTAATCGTCTCCAATAAATCATTGGCCTCGGTATATTGCTTTTGNCGCTCATAAATACCGGCCAAAGCAAATGAAATCACATCGATGCCGCTATGGAGATAATTGGCTAGTTGAAGATGGGTNTTNGCAAAAGGTGTGCCACCTTCACGGCCTATCGCAGAAGCGATATTAAACAGCAGTTCAGCCACGCCTTCTTGCGGNGAGGTCACCAAAGGCGTCACNGTTTTTTCGTCGCCCATGGCTCTTTGNAGTGCNGTAAAGGCNGCGTGGTTTGGAAGGAAATTATTACCTTCNTTCAGCGCCAATATTGCTTTGTCTTTGTTTCCGGCACGAATTTCTGAACGTATCAGGGCTTCGATNGCCCGNGCATAGGTTTCAGTCAGAACCGAAGCCAATTGCCGTTTTTCAAGCACTTTGGAAAATCGGGCAGAGGCATTCTTATTGTCNCCACTNACCGCAGACATAAGCCCCACATGGTAATCACGAACCANTCTTACCCAATCAGGCCCGGTGATTTCATCTGCATTTTCAACAGCTTTTTTCAGATCGCCTGCACCAACAAGAGCCCAGCTCCTGATCAGTCCGGCGGTCAGTTTGTCGAGGTCATTGCCACGAATATCGGCCAGCGCCAGAGGCACATTGGCCCATGATCTTTTNCGCAGCGCTTCAACACTCAAGGTTATTTGGGCAAGAAATACNGGATTNCCACCGCCCTGAATGCCATCAGCAATGGCGATNGCGTCNGGAATTCTGCCATTGGCCATTAATGCAACGAACAAACTGCGTTTTAGTTCCTCGTTTTCTGGATCGAGTGATAAAGCGCGGGAATAAAAAGCCACAGCAGCATGATCATCATTGTCACGCCCCGCAATTTGGGCGGCAAGAAAGCTACCGGCAAGGCTTGCATTATCGACAGTTTGCTCAATATCCGCTTCCAGCGCTACCGAAGGTGTCGCAAAATTCAATGCAACAACAACCAAACCAGTACACAAACTCAACAATATTTTTTTCATATGATTCCCAAAATTATTAATTTTGATTTTTGACAGCCTATCCGGCTCTGCTGATACAAAACTCCAACACATCTGCTAACGCGTCTTTATGGGGAGATGATGGCATNGGTGCCAATGCATCCTTGGCAACTTCAGTGTAGTGGCCAGCCCGCAGCACCGTATCAGTGATGGCGTCATATTTTGTGATCAAATGAAGGGCGTTTTCCATAGCAGCATCATTGGTTTCGCCGTTCGATAGGGCGTTTTTCCAGAATTTGCGTTCTTCATCGTTACCACGACGATAACTCAACACCACCGGAAGGGTAATCTTGCCTTCACGGAAATCATCGCCAACATTTTTACCGAGGCTCGAGGCGTTCCCACCATAATCAAGCGCATCATCGATCAACTGAAAGGCCACACCGAGATTGGTGCCAAAAGATCTAAAGCCATTGATGATCGATTGATCTCGCCCGGCAATAATTGGACCGACTTCAGCAGCGGCAGCAAATAGTGCCGCAGTTTTTGAGCGGATCACGGTCAGATATTCATCTTCCGTGGTTTCCAGATTTTTAGCGGCTGCAAGTTGCAGCACTTCGCCCTCGGCAATAACGGTCGCGGCGTGAGAGAGAACTCTAAGAGCGCTTAGCGAACCCACATCCACCATCATGCGAAAAGCCTGACCCAGCAAAAAATCGCCTACCAGCACGCTGGCCTCATTGCCCCACAACATACGGGCGGCTTGTTTGCCCCGGCGCATATCACTTTCATCAACCACATCATCGTGTAGCAGCGTTGCTGTGTGCATAAATTCCACACTGGCAGCCAGCGTAATGTGGTGATCGCCCTCATAGCCACACATTTGTGCAGTTGCCAGAGTGATCATAGGGCGCAATCTCTTGCCGCCGGAATCGATCAAATGTTTGGCAATTTCGGGGATCATTTTCACATCTGATCCGGTTTTGGACAGGATCAACGAATTTACCCGTGCCATGTCATTGCCAACCAGTTGCATCAATGGCTTGATACTGGCATTTATTGGCTTTTCGCCAATCGGTACTACAACGCCTGACATTCGTTCAATTTCCCTATGCGGTCATATTTTCATTATAGAGCAAGGCTACTTCTTATGAAAGTAATCTGGCCACCCCAAAGGTGCAAGGGACAGATTGACTCAACACACGGTAAATGGCTGGTTTCTACCGATTAATCAGGGTAATTCACGACCAGTCACCAGAAGTTTATTACCAGTGAACAGCCGTGGCTTGATAAACGAACGCGATGGTGACATTTTTTCATCATACCAATTAGGGCTTTTGCATGATTGAACTCATTAAAACCAATAATCTAGTGACCATTTCCTTCGTCGAAGCCCTGCTCAACGAAGAGGAGATTGATTTTATCATACTCGATCAGCATATGAGCATACTTGAAGGCTCCATCGGCGCAATTCCAAGGCGCATAATGGTGGAAAATGAAAACCTGCATAGAGCAAGACGGCTATTGCAGGATGCCGATTTGGGCCATGAACTCAAAGCGATAGCAGGTTCTTGAAGATGGGAAATCTCACCAAAGATATTTCACGCGATGTGTTTCACAAGGACAGTGAAAGCAGCAGTTTTGAATTGTTGCAATTCGCCGAAAAAGGCCACCGTGCCGGTATGGATGCAATGTTGCTGGCTGCAAGTCTGCCGGATGATTCTTATGGTTTCGTCGCCGATCTTGGTGCTGCAAGCGGCGCAGCGGGCCTTGCCGCCATAAATATTCATAAAAATCTTTCCGCTTTGCTGGTGGAAATTAATGAACATCAGGTGGGTCTTGCCAGGCAAACATTGCTCTTATCGGCCAACCATCATTTCGTGAATCGGGTAAACATTATCCATGCCGATGTGACCTTGTCGGGTGAAAAAAGAAACGCCGCCGGCATGAAACCCAACAGCGTTGATCATGTGATTATCAACCCGCCCTATAACCAGCCAAATTTGCGCGCTTCCCCCGATCCCATGCGCGCAGAAGCCCATGTGATGGCNGATGGTGGGCTGGATGCGTGGCTNCGCACGGCNTCTGCCATCNTAAAACCNGGCGGNACTCTGTCACTGATNTATCGCAGCGAGNGGCTNGGCGAGATCATTGCCTGTTCNCAGGGTAGATTTGGAAATCTCACNATCCTGCCGATTTTTTCACGNAAAAACGAAGCAGCAAAACGCATCATCGTGCGCGGTGTTGCNGGTTCAAAAGCGCCGNTGCGGCTGGTGCCCGGACTGGTGATGCATGACGAGGATGGCAAGCCTTCGAAAGAAGCCACCGAGATAATAAACGGAAATCGTAATTTGAATTTCGCTGATATCTTGTAAATCAGGTCAATAAGCTCCATTTTGAGATTTGATATTTCAAATTTTTTTAANTCAAAGCTTTTGGGGCGCGTGAATGCAATTTAAGAAACTACTTCCGGCAAAATTCCGTAAAGATCATGTGGTCATTCCGGTGGTAAGATTATCCGGTGTCATCGCTACGGGCGGCTCGGCCTTCAAACAAAACCTGTCCCTAGCTTCAAGCGCCGGTGTGTTGGCAAAAGCCTTTGCCTTCAAGGACGCACCTGTCGTTGCAATTTCGATCAATTCACCCGGTGGTTCGCCCGTGCAATCTCGGTTGATATATTCGCGCATCCGCGAATTGGCGAAAGAAAAAGATAAAAAAGTGCTGATCTTCGTTGAAGACGTNGCAGCGTCCGGCGGTTATATGATTGCCCTNGCNGGCGANGAGATCATNGCTGATGAAACCTCTATTGTNGGNTCCATCGGCGTTGTTGCGGCAGGTTTCGGCTTTGATAAAGCAATTGAAAAGCTCGGCATTGAACGGCGGGTTTATACCGCNGGTAAAAACAAGGTNGGNCTNGATCCGTTTCAACCGGAAAAGAAATCCGATATTGACCACATCAAGAAACTCCAGCTCGATATCCATGAAATTTTCATCGATATGGTCAAAGAGCGTCGNGGNGATAAATTGAGCGANAACAANGATATNTTCACCGGCATGTTCTGGACCGGNAGACCNGCAAAAGAGCTNGGTCTGATAGATGGTTTCGGGCATATGAGTGCAGTTCTTAAGGAACGNTANGGTGAAAAAACCAAACTCAAACTAGTGCAGCCAAAACGCGGCTTTTTTGGCCGTCCTGTACCGGGCGTCAGCATCGGAATAACCTCCGCTGCCGCAGGCGATTTGGCAATTGGTGTATTGGATGCCATTGAAGAACGCGCCCATTGGAACCGGTTCGGGCTTTAAAGAAACAAGTGAGNGGGANAACATGTTGCAATTAACNGCATTCGCTCTGATTGGCGGGGTTGTGTGGGTGGGCTACAAAGCCTTCCGCACAGAGATGCAACGNGCNGCCGATGAACTTGAAAAAACCGAGCAAAAACGCCAGGAAAAACAGGTCCCTTCACTAAAAGAAGGGGCTGACGGTGTATTTCGCCTCGACGACGAATGATTTACTCTCGATATCAGCGGATGTTTCTTGACGGGGCCGCTTAAATGGGTAGGTTTCGCGAGAAGATAACAATCTGACTTAATCGCAAATCTCACAGGCCCAAATGACCGATATAAACGCCGCCTTACCCGCGCATATGCAGCCGACCAATTCTTTTCAGGGCTTGATTTTAGCTTTGCACCAATACTGGGCNGATTACGGCTGCGTGGTGTTGCAGCCCTANGATATGGAAGTGGGCGCAGGTACTTTTCACCCNGCNACGACCTTGCGGGCGCTTGGCCCNAAATCATGGAACGCNGCCTATGTGCANCCNTCNCGCCGTCCTACCGATGGCCGCTACGGTGAAAACCCNAACCGCNTGCANCATTATTATCAATATCANGTGCTGTTGAAGCCNTCNCCGCCNAATTTGCAGGAACTCTATCTGGGNTCCCTNAAAGCAATTGGCATCGATACAAATCTGCACGATATTCGCTTCGTGGAAGACGATTGGGAAAGCCCGACGCTTGGTGCATGGGGCCTAGGTTGGGAAGTTTGGTGCGATGGCATGGAAGTTTCCCAATTCACCTATTTCCAACAAGTCTGCGGCCAGGAATGCTCTCCTGTTGCTGGCGAACTCACCTACGGTCTTGAACGCCTCGCCATGTATGTGCAGGACGTTGATAACGTCTACGACCTCAATTTCAATGGCCGCGAAGGCAATGACAAAGTCACCTATGGCGATATTTTTCAGCAGACCGAACGCGAATATTCCCGCTGGAATTTCGATGTGGCCGATACCGAAATTCTGCTGAAGCATTTCGAAGATGCCGAGGGCGAATGCATACGCATTCTGGAACAAGAAGAGGTCGATCCAAAGACCGGCAAAAAGATCATCATGGCGCACCCTGCCTATGACCAATGCATCAAAGCCAGCCACGTCTTCAACCTTCTGGACGCAAGGGGCGTTATTTCAGTCACCGAGCGCCAGAGTTACAAATTACGAGTAAGAACG
>JAESSK010000090.1 GCA_016764155.1 Rhizobiaceae bacterium | reverse complement strand
ATGGCGGCATTCCAGAAACCTCATTCTGGGAATATCTGCCCGGACGCTGGGGTAATGGCATCAACCAAATAGAAGACTTGCGCCGCGAAACCCGTGAGCGCCCGTTCTTCGACGATTATTGGCAGAGCAAACGTGCCAATCTTGAAAAAATCAAAGTACCTGCTTTCATCTGCGCGAGCTGGACCGATCAGGCATTGCACACACGCGGAACCTTGGAAGGGTTTCGCAAGATATCCTCCGACGAAAAATGGCTTTACGTGCATGGTCGAAAAAAGTGGGCGCATTATTATGAGGACGCAAGCGTCGAAATGCAGCGCGCCTTTTTCGATCATTATTTGCTTGGTAAAGAGAGCGATCTGAAAAACTGGCCGACGGTTTTATACGAAGCCCGCGAAGCATATTATCAGGGCGAAGAAATCGCCGCCAAAGAATGGCCCATAGAAGGAACCAAATATCAAACACTCTATCTGGGAGATGGCACGCTAGAGGCCGAACCTACATTGCCTGTCGCAAAAAGCTATGATGCCACGAATGGCGACAACGTCACCTTCGATCATACCTTCTCCAAGGCAACAACCCTCGTCGGCCATATGGCGCTGCGGCTTTGGGTATCGATTGAAGAGGGAGACGACATGGATATTT
Source organism: Rhizobiaceae bacterium (assembly GCA_016764155.1). GTDB lineage: Bacteria > Pseudomonadota > Alphaproteobacteria > Rhizobiales > Rhizobiaceae. Next base: position 19,302 of record JAESSK010000090.1, on the reverse strand, counting down.
TCGTTGCCATCCAAAAACTGGATGCCGATGGCAATATTGTGCCCTTCGCTTTTTATGCGCAATTCGAAGATGGCCCGGTGGCACTTGGCTGGCTTCGTGCATCCCACCGCGAACTGGATGAGGAGGCCTCAACGCCGTTTATGCCGGTCCATAAACATCAGCGCGCGCTGAAATTAACCCCCGGTGAAATTGTTCCTGTCGATATAGAAATCTGGCCGTCCGGCACAAAATTTGAGGCAGGGGAAAGCCTGCGTGTGGTGATTCAGGGTTCAGATATTTATGACTATCCAAAACCCAGCGTTTACGCTCGTCACGAGAGTTTAAGAAACAAGGGCAGACAGACCATTCATGTGGGCGGAGAGCACAATTCAAATTTGCTCATCCCCGTTTTGCCTGACTAAGCATCGCGACCTACTTGTTTTCTCGTCATGTTCTCCAACTAACAATGTGGTAAATATATAACTTAAGCGGTCAGAACGATATAATCGTAAGCTGTAAACCATATAAAAAACCAGCATGGAAAAATTTTTTACCGGTTGACCTTTGGGAAGACCGGAAGTTTTTCTTTGCCTGATCTTTTAAAAAATTCCAAGTGCGTGGATGTAAAATACGGCAGAGAATTCCGGATTTGAATTTTAAAATTCTAGGTTGAAGACACGAATTCGGATAGTCGATTCATCCAATATGACGGTCCAAAATCTCGGCTCTAGTCCGTAATACCTTGGGATAACTTACTTTTGTCACCAAAAAACTGTTACTCTGATCTGTAATATTAAGAAAAGTGAGGACGGACGGGAATTGACGCAAACTGCGCTCTGCCGTACAGTTTTCTCACATTGTAAGATTATTAATCAGGGAGAGAAAAATGAAACATATGCTAACAGCACTTTTGGGTGCCGCTGCATTGATGAGCACAGGTGCCGCACAGGCAGCAGACACCATCAAAATCGGCATCGTAAATGCTTATTCCGGACAGTTCGCTGATCCTGCTGCCCAGCTTGATAACGGTATCAAGCTTTACATGCAGATCCATGGCGACATGGTCAACGGCAAGAAAATCGTAATCATCCGCAAAGACGTAGGCGGCATCAAGCCACCACTTGCCAAGCAATTGGCCGCTGAGCTGGTAACCCGCGATAACGTCGATGTTTTAGCTGGCAATCTGCTGACACCAAACGCATTGGCTGTTGCTGCAGTTTCTGCCGAAGCTGAAAAATTCATGGTTATCATGAACGCTTCAACATCTTTCATCACAACAAAATCTCCTTATGTGGCCCGTACATCGGTGACCTCAGCGCAGCTTAATAGCGCATTCGGCACATGGGTTGCTAACAAAGGTGTAAAAGAAGTCTACACCATGGTAACCGATTATGCTCCGGGCAAAGGCTCAGGCAAAGCATTTGAAAGTGCATTCATTGCAGGCGGCGGCAAGGTCGTTGGTTCCGATGCAACTCCGGTTGTTAACCCGGATTTCTCGCCTTTCGTACAGCGTATTGCTGATGCAAAACCAGAAGCCATTTATATCTGGGTTCCAGGTGGCACGCAGCCTCCGGCTGTTGGCAAAGCACTTGCAGAGCGCGGCGTAACCCCAGCTAATACCAAAATCTACGGCCAGGGCGAACTGACCGATGATGCTGCATTGTTAGCAATGGGTGATGCATCATTGGGCATCATTACCGCTTATCATTACAACATCCACCGCGATACAAAACTCAACAATGAGTTCGTTAAAGCGTACCGCGCTGCCAATGATGGTCGCGATCCTGACATCTACACAATTGGTGCTTATGACGGCATGCATTTGATCTATGAAGCTTTGAAAAAAGCCGGTGGCGATACCTCTGGTAAAGCCTTGATCGCTGCAGCTAAAGGCATGGAATGGGAAAGCCCACGTGGCACCATGTCCATCGATCCTGAAACGCGTGATGTGGTTCAAACCATCTATATCCGCGAAGTTCAAAAAGTTGATGGCAAGCCTGTAAACGTCATCATCGATCAGATCGATCACGCAAAAGACCCAACGCATTAGAGCCGTTGAGTTTTTAATTGTAATGCGCATTGCCCCGGAATACCTTCGGGGCAGTGTTTTTTTTAGACCAAATTTGGGACTTTCACGATGAGCCAAATACTGGCCGTTCTGTTCGATGGATTTGCATATGGAATGTTATTGTTCCTGCTTTCCGTCGGGTTATCGGTGACCCTCGGCCTGATGAACTTCATCAACCTTGCTCACGGCGCGTTCGCCATGATTGGTGGCTATGTCACATATGCTTTGGTGGGATTGGCCGGATGGCCATTCTTAGCCACGTTGCCATTCGCGTTTTTGATAACCGCCATCATTGCGGCAGGATTAGAAATTGTGCTGTTCCGGCGGATTTATCAATCGGGCGAACTCAATCAGGTGTTGTTCACCATTGGCTTCGTGTTCACAACATCTGCGATCGCGGCCTATCTGTTTGGCACGGTCAATCAATCGGTCAAAATGCCGGAATTCCTAACGGGGTTCGTCGAAATTGCCGGAGTGAAATTACCTTCATACAGAATTTTCCTGGCCGCAATCGCTTTGGTCGTCACCTTCGCAGTTGTCGGAGGATTGGAATATACNCGCTTCGGGGCGATGGTTCGTGCAGCGGTTGATAATCAAAAAGTCGCTCGCGGCCTTGGCCTNAACGTTGGNAAGATTTTCGCTCTAACCTTCGCAATAGGCAGTGGCCTTGCAGGGCTTGGCGGAGCGCTTTCAATTGAAATTCTCAGCCTCGATCCATCCTTCGGATTTCACATTTTGGTTCTGGTGCTGATCGTAGTTGCGGTCGGCGGACTTGGTTCCATCTGGGGCAGTTTTGTTGCTGCCGCATGTCTTGGAATTTTCGANGTGATGGGAAAATATTTGTTCCCNGAACTGGGTTCATTCCTGATTTATTTATTCATGGTAGTGCTGCTGTTTTATAAGCCGCTTGGCCTGTTTGGAAAGCGCTGATCATGCAACCAATCGACCCACAAAAATGGCTGANAAACAAAGCGCGTATTTCTCCATATGAAATCGNCTTCTGGATTGCAGCCCTAATTATTCCTTATGCATTTTTCCCAAACTATCTGGCACTGGCAAATCAGATTGCAGCCACTGTAATTTTCTGTATCTCGCTTGATTTGATCATTGGTTANGCTGGCATCATNTCCTTGGGCCANGCAGCCTTTTTCGGACTTGGCGCATATGCNGCNGGTATCCTTTCGCAAAAGGGCTGGGGCGAACCNATTTCNGGCGCGCTCTTCGGTGCNCTATTTGCGGGCTTTGGTGGCTGGATTGTCAGCTTTATGATCGTGCGCGTGCAGCATCTGGCATTGTTGATGATCACGTTGGGCCTCGGNTTCCTGNTGGTTGAATTGGCCAACACGCTTGATTGGCTAACCGGCGGTTCCGATGGATTGCTAGGTATCGATACATGGGATTTATTCGGCACATTCAAATTTACCTTCTGGGGATACACCGCTTACGGTTACACTTTGGGTGCTGCGTTCTTGGTGTTTCTGCTTTGTCGCCGTTTGGTCAATTCACCGTTCGGTCTGGCGCTTGAAACCATCCGCGAAAACCCTCAGCGAACCACTGCACTCGGCGTTCCAAACCGTGCGCGTTTGCAAAAGATATTTACGATCTCGGCAGCCATTGCCGGATTGGCAGGAGCCATTCTTGCCCAGACAACAGAGACCGTATCGCTCGATAGTCTGGGTTTCCAGCGCTCGGCCGATATTGCTGTGATGCTTATTCTCGGCGGCACTGGCAGGCTCTATGGTGCCATCCTCGGTTCCATTATTTTCCTTGTGGCGCGTGACCAATTATCGGGTATGAACCCGCAATATTGGTATTTCTGGATCGGGCTTTTACTGATGTTTGTGGTGCTCTTCATGCCACGCGGAATTTTAGGTGGTCTGGAAAAGATCAAGTCCAAAATGAGTACAAAAGTGAATCAAAAGGTGGATGGGGCATGAATGCACTTGAAACCAAAAATCTGAACAAAGCCTTTGGCAGCCTCGTGGTCGCCGATGATATTTCGATCTCTCTGCCAACGGGGGCTCGCCACGCGCTGATCGGCCCCAATGGTGCTGGAAAAACCACGCTGATTAATTTGATGACCGGAGCGCTGACACCGGATTCTGGATCAGTCCATCTTGGCGATCTGGATATCACCGGCCTTGAAAGCAATGAGCGGGTAAAGCGCGGTCTTGGACGTACCTTCCAGATCAACACTTTGTTTCCAGAATTAACCCCGCTTGAATCCACCACTATGGCAATTTGCGAGCGCATGGGCGTCTCGCAAAACTGGCTTTCACCGCTGGCAAATCAGAGCGAGGCAATTGATGAGGCCTTTGATCTGCTAACCCAAATCGGTCTAGCCGATGATTGCACCAAGCGCACCGCTGATCTTGCATACGGGCAACAACGTTTGCTTGAAATTGCACTGGCGCTGGCCACAAAACCAAAGGTGCTTTTGTTGGATGAACCGGCAGCGGGTATTCCAAAAAGTGAAAGTGCGGCACTGTTCGAAGCAATNGCTGCTCTGCCAAAGGATATTTCNGTGNTGTTCATTGAACACGATATGAACCTCGTNTTCACCTTCGCCACTAGCATTACCGTNTTGGTGCAAGGCAAGGTTNTGGTCGAGGGNACGCCTGACGAAATCGCCCATGATCCNTTNGTTCGCGAAGTNTATTTGGGAGGAGCCGACAATGGCTGATCCNNTACTTTCCCTGCGCAATGTNACCGCCGGATATGGCGAAGCGGTTGTTCTTGACGATGTGTCACTCGATATCACTGAGGGTTCAGGTCTGGCGCTTTTGGGACGGAACGGGGTAGGGAAATCCACTCTGATCCAGACCATTATGGGATTTACAACTTTACTTTCCGGCAGCGTTCACTGGCGCGGCAAGGATATTACGCAGCTAAAACCTTATGAACGTGCCCAGGCAGGGATTGGCTGGATACCGCAGGAACGCGATATTTTTTCCTCCCTCAGCGTTGAAGAAAATCTCACGGTGATCGCTCGCAAGGGTGAGAAGAATTTGTGGAACCTTGAGCGGGTTTACGAGCTTTTCCCACGTTTGCAGGAGCGTCGCGAAAACAAAGGCAACCAGCTTTCCGGTGGTGAACAACAAATGCTGGCCATTGGCCGCACATTGATGACCAACCCCGATATGCTGCTGCTCGACGAACCGCTGGAAGGGCTCGCCCCCATCGTGGTAGAAGAGTTGAGTGCTGCAATTTCCAATATGTGCAAGGAAGCGGGCATGACCCTCATCATGGTCGAGCAACATGCCGAAACCGCCCTTGCCATGACCGATGATGCTATTATTATCGAGCGTGGCCGTATCGCCCATAGTGCGAAGGCGGCGGATTTGATGGCGGATCAGGCGACCCTTGATCGTTTCATCGGGTTAAANTTAGGCGANTAGAAAAGGACGCGTCATGGAATTACGCAATGTTGGAACATCCGGGTTGAAGGTTTCAACCTTGGGTATCGGATGCAATAATTTCGGCGGCAGGTTGAACTACGCCAAGTCTGAGGCTGTGGTACATGCCGCCCTCGAACACGGCGTTACCCATTTCGATACAGCAGACGTTTATCCCATGGGCGATGGCGGCGTATCTGAAGAATATCTCGGCAAAGCTTTGGGGCCACGGCGACCAGATTCTGTGATTGCGACAAAATTCGGAATGCAGATGAAGGCGGGAACCGGCGGTTCACGGCGCTACATCATGCAGGCGGTTGAAGCCAGTTTGAAACGCCTTCGTACCGATTGGATCGATCTTTTATATTTCCATACACCAGACGCCGATACGCCGATCGACGAGACTTTGCGTGCGCTGGATGATTTGATTACCAGTGGCAAAGTCAGTTACGTCGCCAGCTCCAATTTTGCGCCATGGCAAACCGTTGAAGCCCATTATATCGCACGTGAATTGGGTGCCAACCGTTTCGTTGCAACTCAGGAACAATACAGCCTGCTATCGCGAAAGGTCGAGGAAGAAACCATTCCGCTTTGCCAGAAGTATGGCGTTGGTTTGGTGCCGTTCTTTCCGTTGGAAAGCGGTGTGCTTAGCGGCAAATATAAGCTTGGTGAAGCCATTCCCAAGGGAACCAGACTGGCGAGCTCTAAACCACTGGCCGATAAGTTTTTGAATGATGACAATCTAAAAATTGCAGCAAAGCTTACCGAAGTCGCAGCTGCAGAAGGCAAGGAACTGATCGATTTGGCCTTCGCATGGTTATTGCGCGACAAGGTCGTGCCGAGTGTCATCGCAGGTGCCAGCACACCTCAACAGGTGGCCAGAAATGCCGAGGCGGTCGCATGGCAAATGTCCAGTGAACAAGTGGCTGCAACCGCCGAGGTTTTGGCTTAAACGCTTACCTTAGATCCGATCTGGCGACCCGAACATCCAGTAAGGCTTGGCGTTTTTCAACCCGCACCGCATGAAGTGCGCGTTCCAATGCGGCTGGAAAATCTTCACCGGTTTCTACCCGCTCATTATAGGCACGGCTAGCACCAGCAATGGCTACAAAATCAGGCGAAGGTTCCAGCGAAGTCAGCGGCATCTGGTTTGACTTTGCTGCTTTCCCTTCAGGGTAGGAAACCACAACTGAACGGCGAACAGCGTTCCAAATACCGTTATTCTTAACGATGGTAAGAAGCGGCAATTCCAGTGCTTCAGCGATCTGGTGACAGGCCACCGGATTGGCAAACATGTAAGAACCATCGCCAACAGCAGCAATCGTCAGTCGATCTCGATCAAATAATTGCGCGCCGAGGGCGGCAGGCAATGCCCATCCAAGCCCACCAGAATGGGGTGCAGTGAAAAGCTGGTTTGGACCTGAAAAATTTATCATGGAGGGAACCACACCAAGCTCGGAGAAGATCGCGCCATCGCCCAAAATATCAGAGATGCACTGGGTCATCCAGGCGTCACTCATCAATTCTTCGGCGACCACCCGGCCGGGGCGGGCCATCGGCTCCAACTTCGCACGGGGTGCCATCATCTTGTCCAGCGCAGCAATTGCTTCCAGTGGATCACAAAGAATGGAAATATCCGATTGAAAACTGCGCACAGGATTGCGTTGGAAAAGTGGATCAGGACCAAGGGTAATGACTTTTGCATCAATTGGACGGTGATGTTTTTCAATCCATGGGATAGCGCTGTCGATCACGAGAATAACGTCAGCACTTTTAAGCAACTCAAGCGTGAAGCCACGAGCACACGGATCATTGGATGCCATAACATTGCGGATGGTGAAGGGTTCAATCACCGGCAGTCCAAGTTTGGATAATGCTTTTGCTGTTTCTCCAGCCACATCGCCGCGCTGGCAAATCACCAATGGCGATTTCGCCCCGTCGAGTAATTTGGCAGCCCCTGCGATATCTTCCAGATTGCCTGAGTTAGACTTGGCAACCGCTTGAATCGCTGGCGGGTACGGCTGGTTTTCTGGGAATGCTTCATCCAGAGGTTCTCTTGGAAGACTGAGATATACGGGCCCGCGCGGTTCACTCATGGCAATGCCAACGGCACGGTTGACCAATTGTCCGCCCTGTTCTGCATAACGCATTTCATAATTGAATTTGGTAACATCGCGCACCAGCGATGATTGATCATACATTTCCTGCCCATATTGAATTGGCGTCNTTCNNGCACCTAGGCGNCCGTGTTCGGTAAGGGGCGTGCGNCCCGACATCATAANCAGGGGAATGTTATCGCTGGCGGCGTTAATGACGCCCATGGCNGCATTTGCCAGTCCCACATTCACATGTACCATCACGGCTTGCGGCTTGCCGCTCACCAGATAATAACCATGCGCCATGGCAACGGCTGCGGTTTCATGCGGGATCGTCAACGGCTCCGGAAGAACTTCCGGACGCGTTGCAAGTGCTTCAATGATCGGAGGAAAATCAGTACCGGCATTGGCGAAGAGATAATCTACGCCCTGAGCTTTTAAGGTCATCAATACGGCTTCCGCGCCGGTTTTTGGATGTATGTTCTTCAAAATTATTACAAGTCCTTGATAATATTTGTTTTTCAATGGTACTATCGTAGACTAGGGCTTTAGCGCTCGCCAGAGCAAAATTATGGTGTCAATAAATTGAGTGAAACAAATTCTCTGGAGCGTATGCTAGCCGTTCTCGATCTATTCACCGAAGATCGGCTGGAGTGGACATCTGAAGAGATGATGGGCGAGCTCGGCTATTCCCGTCCNACGCTCTATCGTTATTTAAAAACTTTGCGTCAAAACGGCATGTTGGCCAGCATCAACAATGCGGGCTTCACTCTTGGGCCNAAAATTGTGGAGATGGATTTTCTCCTGCGNCGNTCNGATCCGCTCGTGTTGGAAAGCAAACCGATCCTNGNNGAAATNGCCGAGCAAATATAAATGNACNTCNTANATNTCGCGCTGGTATCGCACNNGNGTNCTCTGCGTNGAAAANGCCATCTGNNTCGCCNGTNCCNGANGGNTCNTANCCGCGTGGCAGGCTNATTCCGCTNGGGCGTGGTGCCACATCGAGGGCNATTCTCGCTTTCCTGCCAAATCGTCAGGCNGAACCNTTGATTGCCTCTTGTCTGGANGATTTTCGNTCNGTTGAATTTGGCGATAGTGTTGAAGAAATTTTGTTGAAGATGCGNGAAATCCGNAAGGCCGGAGTGGCGGTTGCNAATGGCGNACTGACCACCAATGTGATCNGCTTTGCCAGTCCGGTATTCGATTCCGGNCGCACACCTGTTGCTAGCCTCAGTGTGACCATCGGCACAGCACGCGTGGATCAAGACGCCATAAACGCCATTACCATCGATGTGAAACTTGCCGCAGCGCGGCTGAGCGAGCGACTTGGCGCTCAAAAACGTTAACTTATGCATTAATTCAGTGCAAAAATCTCATAATGTGAGAATCTTATTGACGTAATTGCTTAGGGTGCCTATTCATTGTCTGCTTGAACAGACTATTTGGAAGGTGCGCATAGCATGAAAAAGATCGACGTATTTACACACATTTGGCCAATGGAATATTTGGATGCACTGGGAAAAGTTACCGGTGAAATGACCGCCATCACGGCACGCAGTAATGGCGTTCCAATGATGACAAATCTGGATCGTCGTTTCGAAGTCATGGATATGTTCGGCGATGATTATTGCCAGATACTTTCCCTTGCTGCTCCCGCCCTTGAGATGGTGGGAACGCCGGAACAAGCCCTTCATTTGAGCAAGGTTGGTTCAGACTCAATGGCTGAGCTTTGCCAGAAATACCCTGACCGTTTTCCAGGATTTATCGGTACCGCACCGATCAGTAATCCAGATGCAATGGTTGAAGAATCCCGCCGCGCGATTGAAGATCTGGGCGCAGTTGGCATGCAGATTTATACCAATGTTGCAGGCGCGCCGCTCGATTTGGCTGAATATGAGCCATTCTTCGAATATATGGCAAAATCTGGGAAAATGGTTTGGATGCATCCTGCCCGTGGCCAGAATTTCTCAGATTATCTGACTGAAGATCGCTCCGAATACGAAATCTGGTGGACCTTTGGTTGGCCTTATGAAACTTCAGCTGCAATGGCACGTATGGTGTTCTCCGGTCTGTTCGATAAATATCCAGGCCTGAAAGTTTTGACCCACCACGCAGGCGGCATGGTACCGTTTTTTGAAGGCCGTGTTGGCGCTGGTTGGGATCAGATGGGCAAACGCACAACCGATCGTGATTTGAGCGTTGCACGCACAAATTTGAACAAACCACACCTTGAATATTTCAAGGATTTCTATGCCGATACAGCTTCCTTCGGTTCGGTTAAGGCCATTGAACATGCCATCGAATTCTTCGGTGAAGATCATGTACTATTTGCCTCTGACGCACCTTTCGATCCGGAAGGCGGCCCGATGTATATCCGCGAAACGATTAAAATTATCGACAACATGGATATCTCTGACGAGCTTCGTTACAAACTCTATCAGGGCAATGCAGAGAAGATGCTGGGGATCAAACTTTAATGTCAATTGCAAAGCATTTCATTGGCGGTCAATGGGTTGAAGGCTCGCTGGAAGTTCGCGAAAGTTTCAATCCTGCCAATGGAGAAAGCCTGGGGAAATATTTCCCTGGCGATGCTTCGCTTGCCAATGAAGCGATAGCACACGCACGCCGCGTTTTTGACGAGGGCAGTTGGGCAGCATCCCCGCGCCTTCGTGCCGTGGCCTTGTTTGAACTTGCTGACCAATTAGAAGCAAGACGCGAGGAATTGATTGATCTGATCGTCGCGGAAAATGGCAAATTACGTTCAGAAGCCACCGGCGAGATGATCGGTGCNGTTTCTGAAACCAGATATTATGCAGGCCTNGCCCGTAATATTTTNGGCCGAACATTTGAAGGCGCGCCGGGAAATGTTTCCCTGCTCCACCGCGAACCGGCAGGCGTTGTCGCCGTCATCGTACCGTGGAATGCACCAGTCACTTTGTTGATCCGCTCGTTGGCACCTGCACTGGCTGCAGGTTGCACAGCCGTCATCAAACCCGCACCGCAAGTACCGATGGTCCATGCGGTTGTGATGGAATGCATTGCAGCATGTGGCTCTATTCCAATGGGTTGCATTAACTCTGTCAATGAAGATGGTAGCGTCGTTGGAGAAGCCTTGGTCGCCTCGAAAGACGTGGATGTGATCAGTTTCACAGGATCAAGCGCCACCGGAAGACGCATCATGGAAGGGGCTTCAAGCACTTTGAAACGCCTTTCGCTGGAACTGGGCGGCAAAGCGCCAGCTCTGGTTTTCGCCGATGCGGATATCGATAAAGCCGTAAGCGAATTGCTGCACGGTTCACTGGTGATGGNCGGACAAATTTGTGTCGCTGCCACCAGGTTCATCGTCCATGACAGTGTTTACGCAGAATTCAGCACTAAGATGGCTGCGGCATATAAAGAGATAAATACCGGTCCGGGCAATCTTGCATCGTCCCAAATGGGTTCGCTGATCGACAAGGCAAATCAGACCCGTCTTGAAGGCCTCATCGAACAAGCAGGCGATGAAGGAAATCTGATCGTCAAAGGCAAGAGCCTCGGCGGTGAGGGCGCATTTATTACGCCAACTCTGTTTGAGATCGACAATCTGGAATCTTCGCTGGTACAGGAAGAATTGTTCGGCCCTATCGCTTCGCTGGAAAAATTCAGTGAAGAAACCGAGGCGGTTCATATGGCCAATGCCACCCGTTATGGATTGGCTGCCAGTGTCTTCACCAATGATCTAAACCGTGCAACCCGCGTTTCCCGTGCCATTCGCTCGGGCACNGTATGGCTCAATTGTCATACCCGCTTGTTTGCTGAAGGTGAAACCGGCGGTTACCGTCAATCAGGGCTTGGACGCTTACACGGCCTTGAAGGTTTGAACGATTTTCTGGAGACAAAACACGTCTATCTTGAGGCAGGAGCCATCTAGTGAACGGTGAATTCGTTTTAGAAATTCTACTGGTTGCTATCTGCCTTGGACTTGGCGGAATCNTAAAAGGAGCGACAGGAGCAGGNGCTCCTGTCCTCGCTGTACCGGCCCTGGTGCTGATGTTTGATGTGCATTTTGCAATATTGATAATGATTGTCCCCAACATCGTGACCAATGCGTTTCAGGTGTGGAAATTTCGTTCCCATATGCCGGAAATGTCGTTNATTTCGCCATTNATGATTGGCGGNGCGATCGGAATTATCATTGGCACTTATGTGCTTGCCTCGCTTTCCAGCGAAGCGCTTGCGTTCTTTCTGGCCATTGCCGTATTCGGCTATATCACCATTCGCNTAGCCAANCCCGATTGGAAAATCGAGATGGGNCTCGCCAAAATANTGGCTTTACCTGCCGGTATTGGNGCAGGTTTTTTGCAGGGCGCTTCCGGCCTCTCGGCACCGGTTTCAATCACCTTTCTCAGCGCTATGCGTATGCCGCGTCCGGTTTTTATCGTGACCATTTCTCTGCTGTTTGCTATCTTCACGGTCGTTCAGCTACTGGCCTTGTGGCAGGGTGGCTTATTGCGTCAGGACGGCATGTTATTCAGTGCTTTTGCGTTGATACCGATTTCTGCAGCCATGCCGTTGGGCGCGCATTTGGCAAAGAAAGTTAAACCGGAAACCTTTGACCGCGTCATTCTTATATTACTGGCGCTGATCGCAATCCGCCTTCTGGTTGATCTGGTTATCTAAATTGATGGTTTAACTGGCGCGGGTTTTAAACGCCTAAGCACCACACTCAACAATGTGAGATAGGTGAACGCCGCGCCAAGCGAGATCAAGATCGCTATATTGACACCGACTATCGGGATCGTTTGGCTGGCTACCATCAAGAATCCAATCAGGCTAACCAGTCCAAGCGGGAAGCTCCTTATGATGGTGCGGATTTGATCGCCGCTATAGGTGATATGGATGATCAATAAAAACGGCAAAAACACCATCGGAAAACCAATCAGCAGACCGGACCATTGAGAGCCAACTGTGTCGGCAAACGTTGTGATTGCCACCACAAAACCCGCTGCCATTCCCGAGCGAAATATCATGCGGGGAAAGGTCATGCGAATTTTGTTCTCTATCTTATTGGTNTCATGNGANTGAAAAAAGTANCCTACCGCAGCCAGCGTGATCAATGACAGACCCGCTCCGGTGATCAGGCTAAATTCAATCAAGCTCAATGCACTGGCCACCACAAAGAAACAAACGACGCCCGTCACCGTGCTGACCAGGGGAGAATATCGATTGTTTGCAAGTGACCCCCAATAATAGCCAATGGCAAAGGATATGGTGCCAACCAGAGATGGGATTGCATAGAGCGCACTTTCAGCTGCAAATTGCGGCCCAAGCTCAATACCAACAAAAAATAAAATCAGAACCGCACCAAGCGGCATGCCGGAAAGAATGCCGGCGATGCGCGGGTTCACNTGTTCTGCAATCCACGAGAGACCCAGAACAACAAACACTGAAACGAAAATTTTTCCAAGTAATAGGCTCATGCGAAGGGATCGCTTTCAATTGTAAAATCTGGTTTTGGGTGTCGATATCGAGTGTTGGAATGGGATGGATCAGTCATTAAATACGTCCGCAAAATCAATGAGGTCACGGGCAAAAGCTTCAGGTGCTTCCAGAGGGATTAAATGGCCAGCATCCACGTATCGTTTTTCGATGGCGTCTGGAATACGGGTTTTAAGTTCGACAATATCTTCTTCGATGCGAAATATTCTATCGAATTTCCCCGTTAATATCAGCACGGGAACCTCCAGATTTTCGTAAGCAAAATTCCAGTCTGTTTCCAGTGATCCAATCATCAAACGAAGGAGACCGTCATTTTCCGCCGGAGCCTCAAACGGTTCGTCAGTGAAGGTGCTGTCATACATTTTGGCCAACAGATCAGGAGAGGCAATCATCGGCATATTAGCCGTCATCACAAGTCGCCCGCCACCGATTTTTGCCATCGCCACCATGGCCTGATTAATCCAGTTGAGCCGTTGGGAAGGTTTGCGCAATGTGTTGATCAATACCAGACCGCAGGCATTAGCGCCTGCAATATAGGCTTGAGCCGCAAACAATCCGCCAATTGATAAACCCACCAAAATGGGCAAGGGCGGCGCAATCTTCGCCATCANNANTTTNAAATCNTCAACNATAAGGCNGGGNGTTAACGCGGTNTCATCGCCAAATTCTGTGTCTACCTGACCGCGAAAATTATAACAAAGTGTGCCGAAACCAACTTCCTGCAATCGCGTGCAAATTGCTCCAGACCACATGCCGGTATTGCCCGTCAGCGCGTTGACGAAGACGAATGTCTTGGCTTCAGGGTCGGAAGATGTGGGGGCAACATATTCATAATAAAGCGCTTCGCCTTTTGATATTTCCAGTCTAGCCATTCAGACTTACCTCCAGATTCTCAATTCGCCCAGGATCAGGCGCAGGCAGAAATAGCGCCAGCACCGCACACCCAAGCGGGATCAGCGCCAANAGATGCAGAGCACCATCATAGGCACCGAAATAGTCAAAGGAAATAGCCAAGGGCAGCGGCCCGATCGAAGCGCCAATCACCGCGATGGCTTGCCCTGATCCCTGAATGCTTCCCAGATGTTTGCGGCCAAAATAATGCGCCCACATATAGCCAAAGAACGTCATGTTGGCGGCCGTGTTCACACCAAAGATGATGGCATAGAAAATGGCAGTCGGCGTATCGGTGACGAAGGTTATATTGACCAGAGAGACGCCGAGCAAAACGAGCGATGCCGAGAAGATATATTTCGGATTGCTACGATCCAATACCCATCCGACCACAGGCATGGAAAGCGCCATGGAGAGGGCGGAGATCGAAAACATGCTTGCCGCCAACCCCCGGGTTAATCCGTGTTGCTCGAAGATCGATACCTGAAAGAAGAACAGCGAGGTTATCGACATTGCAGGGACGAAAAGCCCGGCCATGATGATCCAGAAGCTCGACGTCCTCATCGCTCCGCGCAGNGTCGGACCAACCANATTATCGNAGGGGCGGGNATCGCCATTCGTATCGTTGATCACCGCCCCATCCGGCAATAAATTCAGTGGTTCCGGTTTATCAAATATCAGCATCCACAATAATGGCAGCATCAGAATCCATGTCATAAACCCCAGCCACACCCACGCTTCACGCCAGCCAATAAGTTCAATCAGCCATTTGGCAAGCAAGGGGTGGATCGACATCGATGCGGCAAAGCCCAGCATTAAGATGCTCATGGCGAGGCCGCGNTTGGCATTNAACCANTGTGCCACGAGGTTTGTNGCCCCAAGCATCATCGAACCCTGACCCAAAAACCGCAGGCACATGAAGCTCAAAGAGAGCGTAATAACACCGGCAGCAGCCCCAAATGCAAAGCAGGCAAACCCCAGCAATATGACCACCACAATCAAAACCTTGCGCGCGCCATATCGATCAACAAAATGCCCCATGCGCGAAAGCCCAAACGCGGCAATTAGGGTTGCAAAGGCATAGGATGAAGCAATCGATGTGCTCGAAATGCCGAGATCATCGGCGATTAAATCAACAAAAATACTGAACGTATGGGACTGGCCAACCCCTGTTGCAAACATGGCAATTGTTGCCACGCCAAGAATAACCCAACCATAATACAAGCGATCTTTCACACGCTCAAAAACAGCTTCGCGTATTTGCATGACCAAGAGCCCAACCCATTTCAGTCGTCGATAAAATGCTGGCGCATGGCGACCATCATAATGTCGATTGTTTAATAGGTTAAGCAATTTTGAAGTTCTGTCAAATGCCGGAGAGAGGTTCAACCACATCCCCGATAAGTTGGAAAAGCATCAAAATTCTGCTCTTTTGTTTCGCCCGGAGACGCGGTAGATTAAACTCCCGATTATGAGTTAAAGATCCAATGTTTCACCTNCTTAAAAATGCCAATCTGTTTTCACCCCATGCNGTGGGCTTGCGTCACTTAGTGATTGCAGGCGAGAGAATTATCCACATCGATACGGAGGTTCCGTCGCTCGATGACCGGCTTGGAGTGGAAGTTATCGATCTTGAGGGTGCCAGTGTCGTGCCCGGGTTCATTGATGGCCATGCCCATATCACNGGCGGNGGCGGTGAGAGCGGCCCNAGCAGTCGNGTGCCGCCGGTTAAATTATCCGAGTTTACCCTTGCCGGGGTAACCAGCGTTGTTGGCCTGCTCGGCACCGATGATATCACCCGCAACACCCAAACTCTTGTGACGCAAGCCTATGGCCTGCGCGAAGAGGGGCTATCNGCATGGTGTTATACNGGCGGCTATCATTATCCGCTGACCACACTCACTGGTAATGTGCGNAGCGATATCGCCTTTATTGATCCAATCATCGGCGTGGGTGAACTGGCCATCAGCGATCACCGTTCAAGCCAGCCGACGCTGGACGAATTTTTGCGCGTTGCCAGCGATGCCCATGTNGGTGGCNTGATGACCGGCAAGGCCGGCATTGTGCATTGTCACATGGGCGATGGTAAACGTGGTCTGGAATTGTTGCGACGCGCTGTGGAAATCAGTGAAATTCCGGCACGGGTGTTTAATCCAACCCACGTCAATCGCAACAAACCGCTTTTTAAAGAAGCGCTTGAACTCACCAAACTTGGTTGTCGCATTGATCTAACGGCGTTTCCAAAAGAGCATGTGGAACCGGGGCTAGCGGCAACAGATGCATTCCTTGCCTATCGCGAGGGTGGATATCCGGCCGAGTTACTAACCATGAGTTCAGATGGCGGCGGCTGTTTGCCAGCCTTTAACAGCGAAGGCGAATTGACCCGCATGGGGGTTGGNACNTCATCAATCCTTGCTGAAACCCTCGCCGAACTTGCCGATAACAATGTTCCNTTGGAAGAAATNCTTCCCTGCCTCACCTCAAATGTCGCCCATCTGCTTCGATTGCCGCGCAAGGGCAAGNTGGAAAAAGATTTTGATGCTGATCTCGTAGTGCTTGACCAAACCCATAAAGTCAGTCACGTGATGGCCCGTGGAAAATGGCATGTTCGCGACTACAATCCNGTCATTCTCGGCACTTACGAAAAATTGAAAGATTAGCATATAAAATGTCTCCCGCTCCCGTAGAAGATAACCAACAACGCGGCTTCATCATCCCCATCGGCGGCGGTGAAGATAAAGCCAAAGAAATGCAGATTCATCGAAAATTCGTTGATCTCTCCGGCGGCGAAAACGCTGATATCATTGTCGTCCCGACCGCCTCGCAATTAGAGGAAACCGGCCCGAATTATAANGAAATTTTNCGCGAGCTGGGCGCAGGGCAGGTTGAGTTTTTNCCGATCAACCGCCGNGAAGATTGTGACAANCCNGCCTTCCTTGAAATGCTTGATCGGGCAACCGGTATTTTTATGACTGGCGGCAATCAATTGCGGCTTTCAGCCATTCTTGGCGGGACGCAGATCGCGCAGAAAATTCGCCGTCGCAATGCAGCCGGTATTCCGGTCGCAGGAACCTCTGCAGGCGCTTCGATTATGTCTGAACATATGATGGCCGGTGGCGACAGCAATTCGGCACCGACCGGTGGCGGCGTCAGTCTTGCGCCGGGCATGGGGCTCACCAATGCAGTCATCATCGACCAGCATTTTACCGAGCGCAATCGTTTGGGTCGCCTGTTATCTGCCTCCTCCCATAACCCTTTTCTCATCGGCCTCGGCATTGATGAAGATACGGCTGCTTTCATCGATCATAATGATATTCTGGAGGTTGTCGGTAGCGGCACCGTCACGGTTGTCGATGCCAGCGCCATGACATTTTCCTCCGTGTGGCAGGCAAGCACCGGCGAGGCGCTTTCGCTGCTGGGCCTGAAGCTCGACGTGATGGGGCAGGGCTGCCGCTATGATCTCAATGCNCGCCGTGCCTATCCGCCTGACGAAAATAACAGCGGGTTTTGCAATCTGCCGGTGGANAGCGGAGAACAGACCAAACAAGAATTTACACCAGAAATACGGGCATCTCGAAAATAGNCCTGTAACAAAACCNAAAATATGTAAACATCGGGCCTTGAGCGGGAGTAGTAGAAATGAAGATCATTTCAACCAATGTTTTTGTTGGGCCAAATGTCTGGGCAGGGTTTCCAGTTATTCGTCATGTGATCGATCTGGGCGCGTTGGAAAATTGGCCCTCTGCAAAAATTGGCGAGGGTTTTATCGATGGTCTGATTGAAGCGCTCCCGGGTCTGAGGGAGCATGGTTGTTCTTACCGCGAACCGGGCGGGTTTATTCGGCGTCTGCGCGAAGATGAAGGNACATGGCTTGGTCACGTGATGGAGCATTGCGCCATCGAAATTCAAAATGTTGCAGGCACCGATGTTACCTTTGGGCGCACGCGGGGTACGGATGAAACCGGGCAATATAATATGGTCTACGCCTATCGCCAGCGCGATGTGGGCCTTGCTGCTGGTAAACTGGCCTTGCGCCTGTTGATGCACATCCTTCCAGACAATGTACGCGCCGAAGTCGAATATGATTTCGATGATGAATTCGAATGGGAAGAAGAATTAAAAGAATACGTGCTTCACGCCCAGCGTCAGGAATTTGGNCCCTCTACCGGCTCATTGGTAAAGGCTGCCGAGGANCGCGATATNCCTTGGCTNCGTTTGAANAAATATTCGCTGGTGCAATTTGGCCACGGCAAATATCAACANCGCATTCAGGCAACCATCACCAGCGAAACCCGNCACATCTCGGTCGAGCTTTCCTGTGATAAAGAAGANACCCATAATNTGCTNAACGATCTGGGTCTGCCAGTACCACAACAACGCATGGTCTATAGCGCTCGCGAAGCCGTACGGGCTGCCCGGCGCATTGGNTATCCTGTGGTGATCAAACCGCTCGATGCCAATCATGGNCGCGGCGTATCAATCAATNTGAANGAAGATAATCANGTCGAAACNGCTTTTGCTGAAGCCCGNGAATTTGGTACCAGCCGGGCTATTTTGGTCGAGAGCTTCGTCACTGGATTTGATCACCGTATGCTGGTGGTCAATAATGAACTGGTAGCGCTCGCCAAACGCGTGCCNGGCCANGTGNNNGGCGATGGCAAAAATACCATCGAACAACTNATCGAGATCATAAATTCCGATCCGCGCCGCGGCATTGGNCACGAAAAGGTTTTGACCAATCTTGAACTGGACAAGCAAGCCGAGCGTNTGATGAAAGAAGCTGGCGTCACCAAGGATAGCGTGCTGCCCGATGGCGAGATACTTTATCTACGTGATACCGCCAATCTATCCACCGGTGGTACAGCCATCGATATGACCGATGTGGTGCACCCCGATAATCGCGAGATGGCTGAACGTGCCATCAAGGCCATTGGTCTTGATGTGGGCGGAGTTGATTTCTTAATCGATGACATCACCAAATCCTACAAGGATATTGGCGGCGCGATTGTTGAAGTAAACGCTGCCCCCGGTTTCCGCATGCATGTGGCGCCCAGTGAAGGCGAGCCGCGCGATGTGTCGGGCAAAGTGATCGACATGTTGTTCCCGATCGGCACGAAGTCACGCATTCCAATTGCCGCTATCACCGGCACCAACGGCAAGACCACCACAGCGCGTATGCTGGGTCACATCATGAAAACCAGCGGCAGTACCGTCGGCATGACCTCGACAGACGGGGTTTATGTGGATGGGAAGTTGAGCGTAAAAGGCGATATGACCGGCCCGACCTCGGCGCAAATCGTGCTGCGTGATCCATCGGTTGATTTTGCAGTAATGGAAACCGCCCGCGGTGGCTTGCTGCGTTCCGGCCTTGGTTATCAACGCAGTGATGTGGCGG
>JAESSK010000089.1 GCA_016764155.1 Rhizobiaceae bacterium | reverse complement strand
ACTTGAAAATCCTTGGCATGAATTTGCTGATCTGTTCCCGGTTAACACCGAAGTTGAAGGCGAAGTGAAGAACAAAACCGAATTCGGTCTGTTCATCGGCCTCGACGGCGATGTGGACGGCATGGTTCACCTTTCTGATCTTGACTGGAATATTTCCGGTGAAGAAGCCATTGAAACCTACAATAAAGGCGACATGGTAAAAGCTGTTGTTCTTGACGTAGACGTGGAAAAAGAGCGGATTTCTCTGGGCATTAAACAGCTCGGTGGTGATCCAATGGCATCTGCTGAAACTGGTGGCCTGCGCAGAAATGCAATCGTTACTTGTGAAGTTCTGGAAGTTAAAGATGGCGGCCTTGAGGTTTCCATTGCTGACACAGACCTTACTTCGTTCATCCGTCGCTCTGATCTTTCCCGTGACCGTGATGAGCAGCGCCCAGAGCGTTTTTCTGTTGGACAAAAAGTGGATGTTCGCATCACACAGTTCGATAAGAAATCCCGCCGCGTTGGTGTTTCCATCAAAGCGCTTGAGATTGCTGAAGAAAAAGAAGCGGTGGCCCAGTACGGTTCAACCGATTCTGGTGCATCTCTCGGCGACATTCTTGGCGCAGCCTTGAAAGAACGAGAAGACAAATAAGGCTTTAAATCCTTTTTGAAATTGGAAAGGCCCGCATTCTTTACGAATGTGGGCCTTTTTTGTATTTATTCTTCACGTAACACCTTCCTAATTCTTGCAGTTGGGCCTAATTATTATTAGCCGCAAAAAAATTATCCGGTGACATATTGAACAGGAAATAATCGCAGATATGGCTTTCAACGCTGACGAAATCATCGACCGCCGCTCCCTTCGCAAGAAAATCTCGTTTTGGAGAGTGGCCGCCTTCGTGCTTATTGCTGCCCTTATCGCCAGCCTGCTTTATTCATCTGGTCTGGTTAAAAAGTTTGGCAAGCAAAATACCGCGCACATTGCCCGGGTGAAAATTATCGGCACCATCACCAATGATGAACCGCTGCTCAAGCTTTTGAAAAAAGTCAAAGACGATGACAATATNAAAGCCGTGGTGCTGAATATTTCTTCGCCAGGTGGCACCACTGTTGGCGGAGAAGCTATTTTTGAAGCGGTGCGCGCCATATCTGACAAAAAACCGGTTGTTACCAGCGTTGGTACGCTGGCTGCATCAGCNGGCTATATGATTGCCAGCGCTTCCGATCATATCGTGGCGCGTCGNTCATCTATTGTGGGCTCTATCGGGGTGTTATTCCAGTTTCCCAATTTTACCGGATTGATGGATAANGTCGGGATAAAATATGAAACNATTAAATCCTCCCCGCTAAAGGCAGAACCNTCCCCGTTTAACGAAACNACNCCGGAGGAACGCGCAGCGATAGACCGGGTGGTNAANGATTCCTACCAGTGGTTTGTCGATCTTGTGGCCGAGCGGCGTAACATGACCAAGCCTGAGGCACTCAAACTGGCTGATGGCACCATTTATTCCGGTGGGCAATCACTGGAAAATGGTCTGATCGATGCGATTGGCGGCGAGGACAAGGCCATTGAATGGCTGGTGGCGGAAAAGAATATTGACGAGGCGCTGGAGATCATTGAATGGAAGCCGGTGCGCCCGACAGACACTATTTTTAGCAATCCAGCGGCATTTGTCTGGCTGGCGACCAAATTTGGCATCAAATTGGATAATGGAGATGCGGCAAGATGGCAAAAGTATATTTCCAGACGCTTGTTTCTTGACGGACTTCAATCTGTGTGGGTAAACTAAATATAAGGGCGATAACTCATAAACACCAAACCGATTTTCAAGTCGGNCGGGATACGAGGGAAGTAATGATCAAGTCAGAGTTAGTTCAANCGATAGCAGATAAGAACCCACATCTTTATCCGCGTGACGTAGAAAATATTGTAAACGCAATTTTAGGCGAAATTACTGATGCGCTGTCAAATGGAAACCGAGTAGAGCTACGCGGCTTCGGTGCATTTTCAGTCAAACATCGTCCGGCACGTACGGGAAGAAACCCGCGTACCGGCGAAAGTGTGTCTGTTGAAGAGAAATGGGTGCCGTTTTTTAAAACCGGCAAGGAATTGCGCGAGCGGCTTAACGCCTAAGTCCTATTTCTAACAGGCTTTAATTCAACTGGCTGTTGAACGATTGCATCCGAAGCACTAAGTTCCGATTCAGAATTATAATCAGGTTTTGATTTTGGAGTCGTTCAGGCCATGACCAAGCTTATTAAGCTTCTTATCCTTGTACCCATTGCGGTAGTTTTGATTGTGCTGTCGGTGGCAAACCGGCAGCTCGTCTCCCTTTCTCTCGATCCTTTTAATACGGAAACCCCGGCCGTCTCCTTTGAATTGCCATTTTTCGTTTTCCTTTTTCTGGCGGTTCTTTCCGGCATGGTTTTGGGGAGTGTTGCCACTTGGTTCAAACAGGGCGTCATACGGCGCAAGCTGAGAGATGAACGCGCGGAGAGCGAAAAGCTTCGTCACGAGACGGATGTTTTGAAAAAATCCNTGGAAACCACCCCCATCGAAATTGCGCCGGGTCTACCGGCGGTAATCAGCACCAAAAATGCTGCCTGATTTTTGGCCGGAAACCACATGAGCCGTAAGCGCCCCCAAAACAAACAAGGCTCTAATGAGCGCAGCAGTGAGCCTAAAGCTCCTGCCCCTAGACGTGCGCCTTCNCAAAAGCGAGCCNCAGAAGAAATACCGTTTATTCTGGAGAATAAGGCGAGCCCGGATTATGCGCTTTTAGACAGTGGTAACGGACGCAAATTGGAACGCTATGGTCCTTTGACNATTGTGCGNCCCGAAGAACAGGCCATCTGGCAACANGCTTTAGATCCAAAACACTGGAAGTCAGCTAACGCCCTTTTCACTGGTGATACGGATGAANAAGGCTTGGGGCGTTGGCAATTTCCCGGTGAACAGCTTGGTGAAACATGGCCGATGGCGTNGGACGGCATTCCCTTTCACGGGCGCTTNACATCGTTTCGCCACGTGGGCGTATTTCCCGAGCAATCGACCCATTGGCATTTTCTCTCNGACAAGGTGAAGGAAGCTGTAAAGAAGCGCTCGACACCGCCAAAGGTTTTGAACCTTTTTGGCTATACCGGTCTTGCCTCGCTGGCTGCGGCACGCGCAGGCGCGCATGTTACCCATGTGGATGCATCGAAAAAAGCCATTGGCTGGGCACGCGAAAATCAAGACTTGGCTGAAATGAACGATNTGCCNATTCGCTGGATTTGCGATGATGCGGTGAAATTTTGTGAGCGCGAATTGCGTCGCGGCAACACTTACGACGCCANCCTGTTTGATCCGCCGAAATATGGCCGTGGGCCAAAGGGCGAGGTCTGGCAGCTATTCGAAGATTTGCCACATATGGTGGACCTGACCCGCGAACTGATTTCGAAAGACCCGATATTTGTGGTGCTAACATCCTATGCCATCCGATCTTCGTTTTATGCCATGCATGAAATTATGCAGGAAGCGTTTGGCGATCTGGGTGGAAAAATCCAGTCAGGTGAATTAATCTTGCGCACCGAAGATAGTCCGCGTGCACTCTCTACCTCGCTGTTTTCGCGGTGGGTGGCATCATGAGCGAAGATATTCGTCCCGGTCAGGTCAAGGAAATCACAGCGGTTTCAAACCCGGTGATTAAATCTATCCGTGCGCTGAACCTCAAAAAGAACCGTGACGCAGATCAATTGTTCATTGCCGAAGGGCTTAAATTAATCACCGATGCGGTGCAAATTGGCTGGAACGTCAAAACGCTGGTCTATGCCAAGAACATCAGCACCATGCCTCATTTGCAAGATATCGCGGCCACTGTTCGTGCCCGTGGCGCATCCATTCTTGAGGTCAGTGAAAAAGTACTTGGTGCGATTACCCGACGTGACAACCCGCAAATGGTTGTGGCCGTGGTGGAACAGAACTGGCAATCTCTTTCAGCAATCAAACCGGAAAGTACTGATGTCTGGGTTGCCCTCGACCGGGTGCGTGATCCGGGAAACCTCGGCACGATTATTCGCACAGTGGATGCTGTTGGCGCTAAAGGTGTNATCCTGGTTGGTGAAACCACCGACCCGTTTTCCATCGAGGCGGTTCGTGCCACTATGGGTTCAATCTTCAACGTAAAAACCTGCAAGGCGAACCTGGCTGAATTCCAGAAATTCCAGTCAGAATGGCCGGGTATTGTGGTAGCGACCCATCTNGAAGGGGCTGTTGATTATCGCAGCATCGATTATGGCGACAANCCCACCTTGCTTTTGATGGGTAATGAACAGCAGGGACTGCCCGACGANCTGGCCAAAAACTGCAGCAATCTNGCCTTTATCCCNATGGATGGCAGAGCGGATTCACTCAACCTTGCGATTGCCACCGGCATCATGCTTTTTGAAATCAGGCGNGANAAATTGAAGATGAATNCNGATGGGTAAGAAATTATCCTTCGTGTTAATCTCTGTCCTGATAATGGCCGACCAGATTTCAAAATTGCTTGTCGAAAGTTACCTACCGTTTCAAAAAGCCGTGCCAATCATCCCGTTTTTTGCTTTTTTTAGAACCTATAATGAAGGCGTCGCATTCTCGTTTCTGTCCGATATCAACGATTGGGTGTTGGTAGCCTTTACCTTTGTGATTTGCGGACTTGTGTTCTGGCTTTGGTCGAAAGTAGAGGCTCATCGCATCTTATCCCATATCGGTTTTGCCATGGTCATCAGNGGNGCNTTGGGCAATTTGATCGACCGGACATTGCTCGGGCATGTGGTNGATTTTGTCTTATTTTATACCGAAAACTGGTCCTTTGCCGTCTTTAACCTCGCCGATAGCTTCATCTCGATGGGCGCTGCAGCGATTATACTCGACGAGGTACTGGACATGCGGAAACAAAAACGCGAAAAATCAAATAGTAACAATTGAATTCAGGAGCATCTCATGTCCGATAGTTTCAAAGCCATAATGGTTTCCCGCGACGAGGAAAAAAAGCAATCCGTCGATATCGTCGAATTGAACGATGGTGATTTGATGGAGGGCGATGTGACCGTTAAGGTTGATGCCACCACAATCAACTACAAAGACGGGTTGGCAATCACTGGCAAAGGGCCAGTTATTCGTCATTGGCCCATGGTGCCGGGGATTGACCTGGTCGGTACGGTTATCAAATCAGAATCTGCTGATTTCTCCGAAGGGGATTCGGTTCTACTGAACGGATTTGGCGTGGGCGAAGGCCATTGGGGAGCTTATGCCGGACATGCGCGGCTGAAATCCGACTGGCTAATTCCCCTGCCGAAAGGCATCTCTGCCCTGCAGGCCATGGGCGTTGGCACGGCTGGTTACACTGCCATGTTATGCGTTATGGCGCTTGAACGTTACGGCATTACACCAGACCGCGGGCCAATCATTGTGACGGGTGCCAATGGCGGCGTTGGTACGGTGGCCATCGCGATATTATCCAAGCTTGGCTATGAAGTGATTGCTTCAACCGGCCGAATGGACGAAGAGGCATTCCTGAAATCTTTGGGTGCATCGCAAATCATTGACCGTGCTGAACTCTCGGAAGCTGGTCGCCCTCTCGGCAAGGAACGCTGGGCTGGTGGCATCGATGCNGTGGGTAGTCACACACTGGCCAACCTTCTTGCGCAGACTCAGTATGGCGGCGCGATTGCGGCTTGCGGTTTGGCGCAAGGGTTTGATCTACCTTCAACTGTGATGCCGTTCATTTTGCGCGGTATTGCTTTGCTTGGTGTGGATTCAGTGATGGCGTCNAAAGATTTGCGCAAAGAAGCATGGGGCCGAATTGCCAGCGATCTCGATATGGCCAAACTGGATGCGCTGACAACAAAAATTGGCTTTGATGGCATTATTCAGGCAGCGGGCGATATTATGGATGGCAAGATCAGAGGGCGTGTAGTGGTGGATATGAGCGAGACTTGATCGCGCTTCTATCACGCAGGATTGTTTTGACGAGTATTGTGTTTATTACGATATATCAGGGGATGGCGAGCAGGAATCGTCGTTTGAAAACAGGGAATTATAATGATTAAAAAATTATTGCTGGCACTCTCTGCCGTTTCGTTTTTATCAGGGCCAGTCTTGGCCGCTGATCTCTCCGACTGGAGCGCGATCGAAAAAGCTGCCAAGGGGCAAACCGTTTATTTCAACGCATGGGGCGGCGCGCAAAACATCAACGATTATATCGCATGGGCGGGCGATGCGGTTAAAGAACGCTACGGCGTGACCGTGGTGCATGTGAAACTCGATGATACCGCCAATGCGGTTGCCAAAGTGGTTGCTGAAAAAGCCGCTGGCACCGACAAAGGTGGCTCAATTGATCTTATCTGGATCAATGGCGAAAACTTTGCCTCGATGAAACGTCAGGGCCTGATGCTTTCTCCCGGTTGGGCTGATAAATTACCTAACTGGAAGTTGGTGGACTGGAAAAACAAACCAACCATCACAACAGATTTCACGGTTCCGACTGAGGGTTACGAATCCCCGTGGGGCATGGCGAAAATGGTATTCTTCCATGATACCGCCAGAGTTGGCGAGATGCCGGATTCCTTCGCTGAACTGGTTGCGTGGACGGGTAAAAACCCCGGCCGCTTTACCTATCCTGCGCCGCCGGATTTCGTCGGCAGTTCATTCCTGAAGCAGGCTTTGAGCGAGACGGTTGCTGATCCTTCAATTCTATTGAAGCCGGTGGTGGAAGCTGAATTTGAAGCCGTTACCGCTCCTCTGTTTGCGAAACTGGACGAGATGCATCCAAACCTTTGGCGTTCTGGCCGTACCTATCCAAAAAACAAGGAAGCCATGCGCCAATTGCTGGCAGATAACGAGACGGATATCGCTTTTGCATTCTCACCGGCCGAAGCTTCCAACGCTATTTCCAACGGCGAATTGCCGGACACCGTGCGCTCTTTCGTGTTCTCCAAAGGCACGCTAGGCAACACCCATTTCGTGGCCATTCCCTATAACGCCAATTCTTCGGAAGGTGCATTGGTGCTGGCCAATTTCCTGGTTTCTGCTGAAGCACAATTGCGCAAGCAAGACCCGAAAATCTGGGGTGACCCAACGGTTTTGAACATGAGCGCGTTGAGCAAGGATGATCAGGCGAAGTTTGCCGGTTTAGATCAGGGCGTTGCGACTTTGGGACCAGCAGACCTTGGCCCGACACTGAATGAGCCTCATGCNACGTGGATGACACGTTTGGAAAAAGAATGGTCCCGACGTTACGGCGTGGCCAACTAAGAATTTTGAACCGGGCNNATAGNNCATGCTGAGAATCGCACCAACATTAGCGCTTCTGGTATTGCTGGGCCCGGTNTTCTTTGGCCTTTTGGCCACGATCATTCCGGCCTTCGGNTATTTTCCGACNCTTGGTGGCGACACATTTTCCCTTGAACCTGCCCGTCAATTACTGGCCGAACCCGGNCTGTTTCGTTCTGCTATGGTCAGTCTTTGGACNGGACTTGGCACTACGATAATTTCCCTTTTGGTTGTTGCTGGGTTTGTNGCTGGCTGGTCTGGNACCCCTTGGTTTCGCACGCTGCAACATACGATTTCACCGNTGNTATCGGTTCCCCATGCGGCTGCGGCCTTNGGGNTGGCNTTTATGATTGCGCCCTCCGGCTGGTTNTTNCGGTTGATNTCACCNGAACTTTCCGGCCTCACAAGGCCACCTGATTTGCTCATCATNAACGATCCNGCAGGCCTCACCATGATGGCTGGGTTGGTGTTAAAAGANATNCCGTTCCTGTTTCTGGTCACCCTTTCNGCNNTGCCGCANGTGAANCCNNGNCGCTTTGCCCATGTGGCNACCAGCCTTGGNTATGGCCGCATGGCAGGCTTTATCTTTTGCATCTGGCCGCGTATTTATCCGCAAATACGCCTCGCGGTTTTTGCGGTGATTGCCTANGCAGGTTCGGTGGTNGATGTGGCNNTGATCCTTGGNCCGACAAACCCNGCACCGCTCGCCGTNCGCTTGGTGGGNTGGATGAATGACCCGGATTTGACCATGCGTTTTCAAGCCTCTGCCGGTGCTGTTTTGCAATTGCTNATCACTGCCTCATCCTTGCTCATCTGGATTGGCTTNGAAAAAACTGCNGGCTGGNNNTTNAANATGGTGCGTTGTCAGGGGCATCGCTTTGCCCGNGACCGNGCNTTGCGAATTTTTACGCTGNTAATGGTATCCCTTTCTATCGGCATGGTCTTTGCCGGACTGGCTGTTTTGGCGNTGTGGTCGGTTTCCGGGCTTTGGCCNTTCCCTGATGCGCTNCCCTCTTCGTTTTCACTNAAAATCTGGTCTAGGCANATCGATACTTCGATGCGGCCATTCTGGATNACNGTAGTGATNGGCGTNGCATCCACANTGATCGCANTGGTGATTGCTTTGGCGTGTCTCGAGCGNGAGCANCGCACGGGCAATACTGGCGGNAANCGNGCCATGTTCCTGCTTTATATTCCCCTGCTNATNCCGCANGCNTCCTTCGTNTTTGGCCTGCANTTATTCTTCCTGATGAGNGGNATTGACGCNAGTCTTGGNGGGCTCATTCTGGTGCATATCGTTTTTGTCCTGCCCTATCTGTTCCTGTCNCTGGCTGATCCNTGGCGGGCNTGGGANAAACGCTACGGTTTTGCNGCGAANACCATGCATGCNAGCGATGATCGTATCTTCTGGTCTATCCGCATGCCGATGCTGCTTCGCTCCATTCTGGTGGCGGCNGCNGTNGGGTTTGCNGTNTCCATCGGGCAATANCTNCCAACGGTTCTCATCGGCGCAGGCCGCTGGCCGACCATCACCACGGAAGCGGTGGCGCTCGCATCAGGAGGTGACAGGAGGCTGATAGGCGTTTATGCCTTTTTGCAGATGGTTTTGCCNTTTATCNCTTTTTCAATCGCTGCGATCATACCGGCAATATTATTCGCCAACCGCAGAGATATGAAGGCTTCAAGCTGACCGAATGGTGCAACCGATAAAACAACCGCTTGTTCTTGAAAAGATTTCCGTCGAACTAAAGGGCAAGGANCTCATTTCTATNGATGAAACCATCGCCCCCGGCGAGGTGTTATCTGTTATGGGGCCATCGGGTTCAGGAAAATCGAGCCTGCTTGCCTATATTGCAGGCTTTCTTGATCCAGCCTTTAATGCGGTTGGTCGCGCGCTTTTGGGCGAACTGGTGCTTACCTCGCTCCCAGCGGCAGAGCGTCGGGTTGGTATGTTATTTCAGGACCCGCTGCTATTTCCCCATATGTCTGTTGAGGAAAACCTTCTATTTGCGGTTCCCCAGTCGGTCAAAGACACTTCCGAGCGTAAATTGCGGGTGGCGGATGCATTGAAAACCGCTGGTCTTGATGATTATGGCGACCGCGACCCCGCAACGCTTTCCGGTGGACAACAGGCACGCATCGCGCTGATGCGAATTTTGCTGACTGAACCCGGAGCATTGCTGCTGGATGAACCTTTTTCCAAGCTCGACGCCAAATTGAAATCNCAAACGNGAGATTTTGTATTCAGCGANGCNCGNAANCGTGANTTGCCGGTATTGCTGGTCACCCACGANATNGCCGATGCGCAGGAAGCTGGCGGCAAAGTGTTCAATCTAGAGGAAGAAGAAGGGAAATGACCCTTCGCGAACTCACCATTAACATAACCGACCGTCCGGTTAATCAATGTCTGCCGGAATTATTGCAGGCTCTCGAAAAATCCAACCGCGCCGTGCTGGTTGCTCCGCCCGGTGCCGGTAAAACAACCATTGTGCCGCTGGCTTTGCTCGACGCTGAATGGTGCAAGGGTCAAAAGATCATTGTTCTTGAACCACGCAGACTGGCTGCACGCAGTGCTGCACGTTATATGGCTTCCCTATTAGGTGAGAAGGTAGGTGAAACCGTTGGTTACCGCGTTCGTATGGATACGAAAGTTGGTCCCAATACCCGCATCGAAATTGTTACCGAAGGTGTGTTTACACGACAAATTCTAGGCGATCCGGAACTAAACGGCGTTGGTGCCGTTTTGTTCGATGAATTTCACGAGCGTAACCTCGAAGGGGATTTCGGTCTTGCTCTGGCGCTGGACGCGCAAGGCGGTTTGCGGGAGGATTTACGTCTGCTTCCCATGTCCGCCACATTGGATGGTGCAGGGGTTGCCGATTTTTTGGGCGGTGCGCCGATCATCGA
>JAESSK010000088.1 GCA_016764155.1 Rhizobiaceae bacterium | reverse complement strand
TAAGGATTGATCCGCTTTTCAAAAAAAGTGAACATGGCTTGGCTCGGGAATCAGATGTGATAAGAAGTCTTGAAATATATAGCACTCATATAGAATAGAAACATATGCCTGATCTGGTACTTTTCCAACCCGATATTCCCGGAAATACGGGAACTTTATTGCGCCTGACCGCTTGTCTTGGGGTGAAGCTCCATATCATTGAACCTGCGGGGTTCAGGTTGGATGATACGGCGTTACGGCGTTCGGGGATGGATTATATCGAGCTGGCAAGTTTGACGCGTCATCTGGATTGGGCGGCATTTGAAGTTTGGCGCAACGAGCAAAAAAGGCGGCTTATCCTGCTGACAACCAAAACTGAACGTTCTTATCTGGCATTTGAATATCTGCCGGATGATTTGTTGATGCTTGGCCGCGAATCTTCCGGTGTCAGCGATGCGGTGGCAAAAACTGCTAACCATGCGGTTACGATCCCTATGAAAGGGGAGGCGCGTTCCATAAATATGGCGCTTTCCGGTGCGATGGTGCTTGGTGAAGCGTTGCGCCAGAGTGGCGGTGGAGCTGTTTCGTAGCTTTGTGGGAGTGGTATTTGCCTCGATGTTTGCTGCTGATGAATGGAATTGTGGCACTGATAAATGGGGTTTGATGATGGCAATTCATCGGAACCGAATCAGAGATATAAACAAGACAGAATCACTCCACTTTATCTATGTGTGGATGCTCTCAACGCAATTTTGAAATTGATGCCAAACTGCCTAAATTGATTGAAATTGCTGTCTTTTCACAATTGCTNGGGGNTGTTCCGCGACATTGTGGCTAAAATGGGTAAGCATGTCTGGACAAACCCCTAGTTGAAGGCCTAAGACAGCGGCAAATCGCCGGTGTACCGGTGTGACTAAATTTCTTGTCGATTGCGAAAGGACGGATACTCCGTGAGCGCAAACACNATGGCAAATGCGGATGAGCCTACACGCCGCAACTTTCTTTATGTAGCTACCGGCACCGTTGGTGCTGTCGGCGTGGTATCTCTTGCTTGGCCTTTTGTAGACCAAATGAATCCAGATGCCAGTACCAGAGCGCTTGCTTCTATCGAGGTGGATATTTCTGCCATCGAAGAGGGGCAGGCAATTACGGTGAAATGGCGGGGCAAGCCTGTCTTTATCCGTAACCGTACGGCCAAAGAGATCGAAGAGGGCAAAAACGTTCTTCTCGCTGATCTGAAGGATACGGATGCACGCAACCAGAATCATTTGGGTGAGGAAGCAACTGATGCTAACCGCTCAGCTGGTAGCGACAAGGAAAATTGGATCGTGATGATTGGTTCCTGCACACACCTTGGTTGTGTGCCTGTTGGAACNGCTGGCGACTTTGGCGGCTGGTTCTGCCCATGTCATGGGTCGCATTACGATACTGCCGGACGGATTAGAAAAGGGCCAGCGCCCGAAANTCTAGCAATTCCAGTATATAGTTTTATTTCCGATACAAAAATTAAAATCGGCTAGGGACAGGAGATTTCACAATGAGTGGTGGACATTCACAATACGTCCCGACAAACGGGTTCATGAAATGGCTAGACGTACGTCTTCCAATGCCAAGGTTGGTATATGATAGCTTTATTGCCTATCCTGTGCCGCGCAANCTTAATGGCTGGTACACGTTCGGTGGCATTTTATCGGTTATGCTGATTGCCCAGATTTTGACAGGCGTCGTTTTGGCAATGCATTATGTTGCTTCAACACAACTGGCATTTGAAAGCGTTGAACACATCATGCGTGATGTGAACTATGGCTGGTTGATCCGCCGTATGCACGCCAATGGCGCATCGATGTTCTTTATTGCGGTTTACATTCATATGTTCCGCGGCATGTATTATGGCTCTTATAAAGCGCCTCGCGAAGTGCTCTGGATTCTGGGCGTGATCATCTTCCTTCTTATGATGGCGACTGGCTTTATGGGCTACGTGCTGCCTTGGGGCCAAATGAGCTTCTGGGGTGCGACCGTTATTACCGGCTTCTTCTCGGCCATTCCGATGGTTGGCGAGAGCCTGCAACAATGGTTGCTTGGTGGCTTTGCGGTGGATAACGCCACGCTGAACCGCTTCTTCTCGCTGCATTATTTGCTGCCGTTCATGCTGGTTGGCGTGGTTGGTCTGCATGTGTGGGCGCTTCATGTGACCGGTCAATCCAATCCGACCGGTGTTGAAGTCAAAGACATGAAGAAGGAAACNGTTCCATTCACACCATATGCAACGCTGAAAGATGCGCTGGCGATGAGCCTGTTCTTCATGGTGTTTGCATGGTTTGTATTCTACCTGCCAGATTTCATGGGNCATCCAGACAATTATGTGGAAGCCAATCCTCTGAAAACCCCTGCGCACATTGTGCCTGAATGGTACTATTTGCCATTCTACGCGATCCTGCGGGCGGTCACTTTCAGCATCTCGATCCCATTCACCGATGTTGTCTTAATTGACTCCAAACTTGGTGGCGTGATTGCGATGTTTGGTTCTATTGCCATCCTGTTGTTCTTGCCTTGGCTTGATACATCAAAGGTTCGCTCTGGTGTTTATCGGCCATTGTTCAAGCAGTTCTTCTGGATATTTGCTGCGGTTTGCATCGGTCTCGGGTATCTGGGATCACGGCCAGCTGAAGGTATTTATGTGGTTTTATCGCAAATACTGACAGTTGCTTATTTCGGG
Organism: Rhizobiaceae bacterium; assembly: GCA_016764155.1. Classification (GTDB taxonomy): domain Bacteria; phylum Pseudomonadota; class Alphaproteobacteria; order Rhizobiales; family Rhizobiaceae. The sequence continues at coordinate 5,023 of JAESSK010000088.1, read as the reverse complement.
CATTTCCTGATTATCCTGCCAATTCTGGGCAAGGTGGAAAAAGCAAAACCCCGTCCGGCCAGTATTGCCGATGCCATCAACGCCAAGAAATCAACTCCTTCAGCACAACCTGCTGAATAGAGCGTAAGGTTTGAGAAAATGAAAATGAATAAAATCATCTCAGCAATAGCAGGCCTCGGCGTCGTTGCCGGAATTGCTCTGGCAAGTGTTGGTACTGCTTCGGCAAGTGAATATCCAATCAAGCATCCTAAAGAGCAAAAATGGAGCTTTGCGGGTCCATTTGGCAAATGGGATATTGGCCAGTTGCAACGGGGCTTTAAAGTCTACAAAGAAGTCTGTTCCGCCTGCCATTCGCTTGGNNTGGTTTCTTTCCGTAATCTGGAAGCCCTTGGCTATTCAGAAGAGGAGGTCAAAACCATTGCCGCTGACTATGAAGTGACTGATGGTCCGGATTCAGAAGGTGAAATGTTTGATCGTGCAGCCGTTGCATCCGATCGCTTTCCGCTGGTGTTCCCGAACGAAGCAGCAGCTGCTGCTGCAAACAATGGTGCGGCTCCGCCGGACTTTTCGCTGTTGGCAAAAGCACGTGCACCTGAGCGCGGTTTTCCCACTTTCGTTTTTGATATCTTCACGCTCTATGCTGAAAACGGACCGGATTATATCTATTCGCTCCTAACCGGCTATGGTGAAGACGCTGGTGAACATGAAGTTTCCGAAGGCACTCATTACAACCCGTATTTCATCGCTAGCGCNTCATTGGCCATGGCNAGCCCGCTGGAAGATGACCTGATTGAATATGATGATGGAACACCGGGTACCGTTGATAATTATGCCAAGGATGTTTCTGCATTCATGATGTGGGCTGCAGAGCCTCATCTGGTTGAACGCAAGGCAATGGGCTTTAAAGTCCTGTTGTTTTTGGCAGTGTTTTCCATCTTGCTATACCTGACCAAGAAACAGGTTTTTGCCTCGTTGAAAGACTAGCCAANACTGACTTGGAATGAAATTGGGGCTCTGCAATGCAGGGCCCTTTTTATTTGCCTACNCGTTTANTTTAACGCACAATTTATCTGAAAANCGGTTCCCACTTTTCAGATTGTGCTCTAAAGGACCAAACATATGGATGCTACTCTTCGCGAACAATTGGCCAATGCCATCCGCACGATACCTGATTATCCTAAAAAAGGAGTTCAGTTTCGTGACATCACAACGTTGCTCGGACAACCACGCGCATTTCGCCGTGCGATTGATGAACTGGTGCACCCTTATGCTGGTATCGGCATTGAACAGGTTGCGGGNATTGAGGCGCGTGGTTTCATTCTTGGCGGCGCTATGGCGCACCAGCTNTCNTGTGGCTTTGTGCCGATCAGAAAAGCAGGGAAGTTGCCGCATGACACAGTGAGCATTGCCTATAGTCTGGAATATGGTGTTGACGAGATGGAAGTGCATAAGGATGCGATCAAGGAAGGCCAGAAGGTTATTCTGGTCGATGATCTGATTGCCACNGGTGGCACNGCAGAAGGCGCTGTGAAGCTTCTACAGCAGCTAAAGGCCGATGTAGTTGCCGCGGTGTTTGTGATTGATCTGCCTGATCTTGGTGGACGCAAGAAGATTGAAGCCNTGGGCGTGCCTGTACGAACTCTGGTTGAGTTNGAAGGGGATTAGGGNANNNCCANTCTCCNCAATTCTCTGNCGTCANCCTCGGGNTTGACCCGAGNATGACATAGANNGTNNTAGGTTNGTGTTNTAAAAGACGCTGGCTTAGTTGTTAAACTTAAACAGCATCACATCGCCATCCAGTACGATGTATTCCTTGCCCTCNTCGCGGGCTTTNCCNGCTTCTTTGGCNGGCACTTCGCCGCCGAGGCTTACATAGTCGGTAAAGGCGATGGTTTGGGCGCGGATGAAGCCTTTTTCAAAATCTGTGTGAATGACGCCAGCTGCCTGCGGGGCTTTGGTGCCCACGGGTATTGTCCAGGCTCTGGTCTCTTTCGGGCCGCAAGTGAAATAGGTGATCAGTTCGAGCAGTGAGTAACCTGCTTTGATCAGGCGATCCAAACCGGATTCGGTTAAACCGTTCATTTCCAGATATTCAGGTTGTTCATCTTCTGGAAGTTGTGAAATTTCTTCTTCGATGGCAGCCGATATAACGACACAGGCGGCACCTTGTTCATCAGCAAGTTTCTTCAGTGCATCTGAAAATGCATTGCCTTCGGCAGCATCTTGTTCGCCGACGTTACANACATAGAGAACNGGCTTGGATGTCAGCAGGTTCANGCCTTGCAGAATTTCCAAATCCTCGTCNTCAATNCCTTCGAGCAAATTGCGTACCGGTTTGCCCTCATTGAGCAGCTCTAANGATGCTTCCATCATCGGCANCAGGGTCATTGCTTCCTTGTCCTTGGCGTCCGCNCGCTTGCGCATCTGCTTGGTGCGGCGTTCNAGGCTTTCNAGATCGGAAATCATCAATTCTGTGTCGATGGTTTCTGCATCGGAAACGGGATCGATTTTATCCTCCACATGGGTGATGTCATCGTCTTCAAANCANCGNACTACGTGAGCAATCGCGTCTACTTCGCGGATGTTGGCGAGAAACTGGTTGCCCAGACCTTCGCCCTTTGAAGCGCCGCGCACGAGGCCTGCGATATCGACGAATGAAATACGAGTGGGCAGAATTTCCTTGGAACCGGCGATAGCAGCAAGTTCGGCCAGACGATGATCTGGAACGGCGACCTCTCCGGTGTTGGGCTCAATCGTACAAAAAGGATAGTTTGCAGCCTGCGCTGCCGCTGTTTTTGTAAGCGCATTGAAAAGCGTTGATTTACCTACGTTGGGCAGGCCAACAATTCCGCATTTAAAACCCATGGGAAACTCCGGTTAACAGCCATCTGAATGGCAGAAAAATTACTTATGTGGCGCTAAACGCTTAAACGGCGATAGTCAAGGTTTTAGCGGTTTTCAGGTGGTTTGAGGCAGATATTTTTATAAGCCGAACCATTTGACCCAGCGACCATGAAAATCCGCTCTGCCGATAAGGGTGGTTTTGCCCGTTGGCCATAGGGTCAGATAAAGGCCTGCACCGTCATCATCTTCATCTGCCTCCAAGCGTAACCAGGCGAGCGCAGAATTCTTGCTGGCTTTTGCGCCAGCGGTGTCCAGTGCCTTGCGGCATCTATCCTGCTCGTCTTTTGAAAGATATTGCCACATGATGGAGTGATATACGATGTGAACAGCATTCTCATACCGGGTGGTTAGACGCTGTTCCAGCCAATCGGCGGCGCCTGATTTTGTGATTTTTGGTACATGACCCTGAGCAATAGAGATGGCCTGTCTGGTACGTTCAATACGCTCGATCTGATCGGGCCAGAGATAGGACAGCAAGCGCGTTTGATCGGCCTCCTTTGTCATATCAAGCGGGTTGAGATCGCAGCCCTCACGCGAAAGGATTTCAAGCTTATCAATATGGGGAGGTTTCCCACTCCATTCCGGTGCGAGGTGTATCGGGGATTTTTCCGGGCCCCAGTTTTTATCACCAAAGGAATATTGATATTGGTCCCAATTGAGGTTCAATCCGGCACTTGAACCGATCTCCGATAGCACTAGCGGCCAATTGAAATGATGTGCGATTTCCAAAAACCCCGGCACCAGAGCGCCGCTACGGCGAATTTCATTGGTTTGGGGTGCAGATTTCATACGCGAGATGAAAAAGGGTTCGTGGGCATTCAGAGCGTGTTGAATTGCGGACCAAAGCGCATCATCAGACCATTTGTGAAAGCTGTCAGGGTAGGCGGCTTTGAGGACGTCATCAGCTTCATCGAGGATTAGGGCGTGAAGTGCACCGCAAAGTCGAAGGGCCAGAGCATCCCCCGTGCTTGTTGGGTCGCCTTGCCAGTCATTGATGATTTTTCCAAGGGTTGAATCTGGGCGAAGGTTCTCAGCAAATGCCATGCAAATTCTGGAGGTGAATGGGGAGCCGAGTGCCTTACAACTGGCAGCTTGATCTTCGAATGCCTGCAGTATGTCCGGGTTCATATGCGCTCCTAGATTCTTGGCCTAATCTTCGTCTTTGCCAAATAGTTTCTTTAGCATATCAGCCATCGGCCCAGCTTTGGGAACCTTTTTGACTGAAGTCGGGCGCGCCTGCCGGATATGAGACTGCTGCTTGTTCTTGGCAGCTTTTTTCTTCTTTTCTGTGTGGTTGTCGGAGCGATCGCCATTTAGCGCTATGGCAAGTTTATTCATGAAGCCCGGATCATCGTTCTTGACCAGGCAATCAACGTTATCGGCAATTGCCTGCAATAGAGGGTCTACCCACTCATAATCCGCTTTGGCAAAGTCACCGAGTACGTGATTTGTGACCCGGTCCTTATGGCCTGGATGGCCAATGCCAAGGCGCATGCGGCGAAAGCCATTGCCACAATGGGCATCGATGGAACGAATGCCGTTATGACCACCGGCACCGCCGCCGGTTTTCATACGCATTTTTCCTGCTACCAGATCGAGTTCATCGTAAATGACGACGATGTCGGCAGGTTCCAGCTTATAAAAGCGCATGGCTTTGCTGACAGCTTCGCCTGAATTGTTCATGTGGGTTTGTGGTTTGACCACCAGCACTTTTTCCCCGTCGATTGTGCCTTCGGAGAGTTCAGCGTTGAATTTTTGCCGCCATGGGCCAAAAGAATGGCGGCGGACAATTTCGTCCGCCGCCATAAAACCGATATTGTGTCGGTGCGAAGCGTATTTCCCGCCCGGATTGCCGAGCCCTGCAATAATAAGCATGGGTGGTACTCCTTAGGAGGCGGGAAAGCCTCGGGTTTATTCCGCTGATGCGTCGTCGTCTTTTTTCTCGCCGATGACTTCAGTTTCAGGAGCTTCTGGTGCTCCTGTATCGTCATCTTCGCTTTTCAGACCAGCTGGTGAAGCGATGGTGGCGATTGTGAAATCACGATCAGAGATGGTTGGCGCAACGCCATCAGGCAAAGCAACTGCTGAGATGTTCACGCTGTCGCCAAGCTCGAATTTT
>JAESSK010000087.1 GCA_016764155.1 Rhizobiaceae bacterium | reverse complement strand
GACCCGGCCCCTAACTTCGCTTAAAACAACATCGCTCATATCAATCTCGCTTCATGGTTTTGAGAAAATTTATCATGCCGGAAAAATCCGTATTGGCCCCGTCATCATCGACCATCGCCTGATAGAGTGCAGCGGCGTGCTCGCCCATCGGTGTCGCCATGCCGCTTTCGCTGGCGGCTTGTTGTGAAAGGTTCAAATCCTTCAACATAAGGGCCGCTGCAAATCCGGGATTATAGTCATTATCGGCCGGGCTTTGCGGACCAACGCCCGGTACGGGACAATAGGTATTCACAGACCAGCAAGAACCCGATGAAGTGGAAACCACATCGAACAATGCCTTTTGATCAAGACCAAGCTTCTCCGCCAAGGAAAACGCTTCGCAAGCCCCAATCATCGAAATTCCGAGCAACATATTATTGCAAATTTTGGCCGACTGTCCGGCACCGCCGGGTCCACAATGAACCAACCTTCTGCCCATCACATTCAGCACTTCTTCGGACTTGGCAAAACTATCGTCGGAACCACCAACCATAAAGGTAAGCGTGCCATTTTCCGCTCCGCCAACACCGCCAGATACAGGTGCATCAAGACAGCCAAGGTTGGCAGCCTCAGCCATTTCATGCGCCTTCTTGGCAGAGGATACATCGATCGTAGAACTATCGATTATCACCGCACCGGCCTTCGCTGCTGGAATGATCTCATCAAACACCGAAAGAACAATTTTGCCATTGGGCAACATGGTGACGATAATATCAGCATCACTCACCGCATTGGCAGCTTTGTCATAAGTGGTCATTCCGGCAGATTTCGCAGCCTCAACTGCCGCTGGCACAAGATCAAACGCATGAACTTCATGCCCCGCCTTCACCAGATTAATTGCCATGGGCAGGCCCATATTACCAAGGCCGATAAATCCAATTTTGCTCATGTCTTCCTCCTAAAGCTGCAATTCCCGCTCGCCCAATGGAGCAAGCATATGTTCAATTTGTTCCGCTCCAACAGCGGCCAGATCAGCAATTTTCCAATTCGGATTGCGATCCTTGTCAATAATTTGCGCCCGAATACCTTCAAGCAATTCGCCATCGGACATAGAGCGANACGAAAANCGATATTCCAGCGCCAGCGCTTNTTCNATACGTTCCACTTTACGNCAACGCCTGACAAGNTCAATCGANCANGCAACCGAAATCGGACAATTACGCCGCATCAATTTGGCTTGCTTGGCGGCCCATTCAGAACCTTCCGCCTCCAAAGTATCGGCAATAACAGCGGCAGANTTTTCNGCAAAACACAGATTAATCAAGCCNCTATTTNCCTTCAAAAANCCCGGCTCCGGCGTATCAAAGAAAGTNTCGATNAGCGCCNCATCTCCCGAATGCACCAAATTGCGAACCANNTCTTCNAGNTTATNCGAGGGGATATATCCATCGGCAAAGCCNGCNTAAATNGCNTCATAAGCACCCAATCGTGCACCNGTCGCAGCAAGATATTCACCAATCGCACCAGAGGATTGCGATAATAAAAAACTGCCGCCCACATCAGGGATCAATCCGATGGCGCTTTCCGGCATGGCCAGCATGGTNTTTTCCGTNACAATNCNGTGCGAGCCNTGACAAGCAATACCAACACCGCCGCCCATGACAATNCCATCCATCAGNGCCACATAGGGTTTTGGAAAATTGGCAATCGCCGCATTCATTCGATATTCGTCAGCCCAGAATTTACGGCCAAATTCATAGTCGCCAGCAACCCCAGTTTCATAAAGATGTTGAATATCTCCACCAGCACAAAAAGCCCGACCTTCAGCGTCAATCAGCACCAAATGAACGGCGTCGTCCTTGGCCCAATCAATCAAAGCCTGTTCAATCGCCATCGCCATATCATAGGTCAGCGCGTTTAATGCTTCTGGCCGTGTCAGGGTTATGCGCCCGGCTCGACCTTCTTTTCGAATATGAATATCGTCGNTCACTCTATCGCGCCTCGTTTAATAANTGGCGAGAGATAATCACCCGCATGATTTCATTNGTACCTTCAAGGATTTGATGCACCCGCAAATCGCGAACAATTTTTTCAATACCGTAATCTGAAAGATAGCCATAGCCCCCATGCAATTGCAGCGCATCATTGGCCACATTGAAGGAGACATCCGTTACAAAACGTTTGGCCATGGCGCAGAATTTGCTTGCATCATGGGCCTTATTATCAAGCTTCCAAGCCGCATGACGAAGGAAAATACGCGCCGCTTGTAATTCAGTTTCCATATCGGCCACACGAAATTGCAACGCCTGAAATTCCGCGATCGGTTTTCCAAACGCTTTGCGTTCTTTCATATAGACAAGCGTTTTATCAAGCGCTGATTGCGCAGCACCTAGCGCACTGGCTGCAATATTCAAACGNCCACCATCGAGACCAGCCATAGCATAAGAAAAACCCTTACCCTCTTCTCCTAGCAAATGNTCGGCAGGNATTTTACANTCATCAAATTGCACTTCGGAAGTNGGCTGAGCCCTCCAGCCCATCTTCTTTTCCTCGGCTCCAAAGGATAAGCCTTCGCTCGGATTTTCAACCAGCACAGCCGAAACCCCTTTGGGACCATCGCCGCCGGTGCGAACCATTGTGAGATATAAATCGGAAGTAGANCCACCNGAAATAAACGCCTTNGTGCCGTTCAGTTTCCAGCCATTGCCATCNTGNTCNGCNCGNGTNCGNAANGCNGCNGCATCAGAACCNGAACCNGGCTCGGTCAGGCAATAGCTNCAAATCAGCTCCATGGAGGTCATTCTCGGCAACCATTTTTGTCGCTGTTCTTCCGTGCCAAAACTATCNATCATCCANGCACACATATTGTGAATGGAGATAAACGANGCAATCGANGGNCANCCNTAGGCAAGNGCNTCAAAAATCAGCGTNGCATCCANNCNNCCNANATTNGANCCGCCCACATCCTCGCGCACATAAATNCCGGCCATGCCCAATTCGCCCACCGAGCGAATAACATCTTGCGGAAAATGGCCTTTCGCGTCCCACTCAATTGCGTGGGGCGCAATGTTTTCATCACTAAACGAGCGCGCCATATCATAGATCGCCTGTTGTTCTTCACTTAAAGCAAAATCCATAACCTCACTCCTCCAGAGTTATTTAGTTCATTGTTGGAATAGAAAANTCAGCGCCCTCTTTCACACCGGAAGGCCAGCGCGAAGTAACGGTTTTNGTCTTGGTATAAAACCGAATNGAATCNGGTCCGTGCTGATTGAGATCNCCAAANCCGGAACGCTTCCAGCCACCAAAGGTNTGATAAGCCAGAGGCACAGGNATNGGCACATTAATNCCAACCATGCCCACNTGAACACGGCTGGCAAAATCNCGCGCCGCATCNCCGTCACGGGTATAGATCGCAACACCGTTTCCGTATTCATGGGATGAAGGAAGATCGAGCGCTTCTTCATAATCAGCNGCACGGGCANTACAAAGNACAGGGCCGAAGATTTCTTCTTTATAGATCGACATATCNTTGGTCACATTATCAAANAGGCACCCGCCCATATANAAACCATTNTCATAGCCCTGCATGGAGAAATCGCGACCATCAACAAGCAGCTTCGCNCCCTCTTTNATACCGGCATCNACAAAACCTTTGGCCCGGTCCAGCGCCTGCTGGGTAACCATNGGNCCATAATCNGCTTCCANATCGGTNGANGGNCCNATTTTCANNGCTTCAACGCGAGGCACGAGTTTNTCAATCAGTTTTTCAGCCGTTGCTTCGCCCACAGGAACCGCAACAGAAATCGCCATGCAGCGCTCTCCAGCAGAACCGTAGCCAGCACCAATCAACGCATCTACAACCTGATCCATATCCGCATCCGGCATGATGATCATGTGGTTCTTAGCGCCACCGAAGCACTGAACACGCTTACCATTTGCCGTACCACGACTATAAATATATTCAGCAATCGAGGTTGAACNCACAAAGCCGATGGCTTTGACATCTTCATTATCAAGGATCGCATCCACAGCGACTTTATCGCCATTGATCACGGTGAAAATACCGTCTGGAAGACCAGCTTCCTTGAACAATCTGGCAAACCACATAGGAACACCCGGATCACGTTCGGAAGGCTTGAGAATGAAAGCATTACCGCAAGCAATCGCAGGACCAGCTTTCCATAACG
>JAESSK010000086.1 GCA_016764155.1 Rhizobiaceae bacterium | reverse complement strand
GCGGAACGCGGATGGGTTATCTAGTATTCAACGGGCAACCAAGCGGCGTGCCCTGCGGAGTTAGAGAATTCTCCACCGAAGGCGCAGCCGGTATTTTTCAACGGTGCATGGGTTGCATCGATATAAGTCTGCATTTTTGAACTCTTGGAATGGTATAAATCTTTGTCATTAATACCTCAAAGCAATGCTATGCTTCAATAGCTAGTTTTTGATTATGAGACATTCGGTGTCGGTACGGAGGACGTTCCCTCTTTAATCTCTAATCACGACATCAATCCGGGCTCGTCTATGGGTACCATATCGCGGGCGTGAATGCCTGTTAGGGACACTTCGCAGCGTATGGCATAGGCTTCGACGCCTACTTTGATCGCTCTATCAAATTCTACACCGTAGTTTGGATCCATATCGCGGGCCAGTTTGAATTTNCTGCCATCCATGCGTTGAATGACAAATAGCATNACCGCGCGGTGGCCNTCTTTTACCTGATTTGAAAGCTCCACCAGATGTTTGGCACCACGAGCNGTAACGCAATCAGGGAATTCGAACAGNTCTTTGGTGCGNAACAAATGNGAGTTNTTNATTTCNACATAGGTGAGGGGCTTGTTCTCGTCACTCAATAGCAGATCAATGCGTGAATTGACGCCGTATTTCACTTCGGCCTTGATCGAATCATANCCNGCCAAAGCNGGAACNNNGCCAGNTTCAATGGCTTCNCGACCAATCTTATTGGGTAGNTTGGTATTGATGCACACCAATGTGTNNTCNGCTTCAATCAGCTCAAATGTGTATCGCAATTTCCGTTTGGGGTTTTTGCTATCAGATATCCAAACTCTGCTACCCGGTTCTTTTAAACCCAGCATGGCTCCGGGATTCGGGCAGTGAACCGTTTCTATTTTGCCATCTTCTAATTCCACATCTGCAAGAAAACGCTTATAGCGCTGGATCAGGCGNGCTTCGATTAATGGATGGGGAAATAGCATNTGAAAACGTGCGCCTAATTTAAAAAATCACGGATGTGACAATAATTTGAATANCCGTTCAGTTTAAGCTGTGGCAGATAGGTTGNGCTATGAAAATATTTAGATTTGTCGTCATAAAATTTCTGATTTTCGCTCTGGTTGTCGCTGGTTGGTATGGATTGCGTTATTTATTTGATCCNCGCGGCATTTCTCTTGAAAAAGGTGCGATCTGCACAACCAATGAAAGCGAAGATGAATTGGTGTTTTCGGTGGAATCACTTCCCGGTTCGAAGATAATTGCCTTTCTGGCCAAGGGTGAAAGACTGTGCGCGCCATCTTCTTTCCCCAACCCTCGNGGCATTATCATGGTGGGGGAGGATGAGGATCATCTGAAATGCGTTGTGAGGGTGACAAATNCNGAGGAAATCATATTCCTCAGTCGCTATTTTGGTGAGGGGAAATGCGACTGGGGCAAGACGACTCGCTAGGGCCTGCTCCCAAGTCAGGAGTGATCGCGCAAATATGCCCTGAATTCGCTTGGTTTGGTCTGTATTTAACGAAAATCCACTTTCAATTGCGCATGGGCNGCGTTATGAGTGTTGGACGTGGAAATTGGGTGAAATTCNCGATTTCNAANTGACAAATAGTAGTAGACGCATGGGACATGTGCATGTGGAGCATTGGCTTCGGGCTTGAAAAATTAGGCGTTGCCGCGCTTCGCCGCCCGATTTTATTTTCGATCATTCTGGTGTTCGCCCTAGTTGTTAGTCTCTCCCAATTTTCAAAAATTCGGTTTGACGGCAACATTACTGCGGTATTGCCNAAGAAATCNGATGCGTTTGTCAATTATGAGGAGCAAAAAGCCTCCTTCCGAAANTTCTCCCGCGATATTGCCGTNATTGTACGCTCGCCAAGGCTTCTGACNTCCGAAGGTCTTGANGATTTGCGCTCCCTNCAGCTGGATTTGACGATCAGCGATGGGGTAGAAAATATCATCACTCTGTTTTCAATTCCCAAGCCTGATNTGGAAACNGGGGAATTAACGCCGTTTTTTCCGGATGAATTAGGGGATGATGAGTCAGCCAANAAGCTGATTGCGAAACTNCTGAAAGAGCANCCGCANGCGGCAAGTCTGATATCGGCAGATGATAATGCNGCGCTTTTATATGTGACCCTNAATGTGGGGATACATGANGGNGANCAGAAAAACCTGAACAAGGTTTTNAGGGATTTTGAAAAAGAGGCATTGGAAGCNGNNCCNGACGATTTTGAAATNCATTTTTCCGGGCTCACNCCCATAGGTCTAACGATCATTCAGGCTTTGATTGAGGATCAGGTNAAACTTTCACTGATCGGATTGTTGCTTGGGGCAGGGATTGCTTTTGCAGTTTTTCGTAGCGTTCTTGCTTCGTTTATCTGTGCGGTAGCACCTGCGCTCACCGTCATATGGACGTTGGGATTGTTTGCCATTGCCGGGGTGCCNATNAATTANCTGACNACNGTTTTACCGACGCTTGCCCTTATATTGGCCTATGCGGATAGCATTGTGCTTTATTATCGCTGGCATAAAAGCAATGCGGATAGCGTTGGTGCTGACAAGGAAGTTATGCTCGCCAATCTTAAAGAAGCCGTGGTGAAAGTGGGGCCGGCTTCGTCGCTGACATCCATTACAACGGCATTGGCGTTCTTTTCGTTTTCCTACGCATCGAGTGAGGCACTGACTGAGTTTGCTTATCTTGGTGTCGGTGCGGTGATGGTGGCGTTCTTCGGGGTGATCATTGGATTGCCGCTGGCCGGTTACTGGCTGGTCAAATTTGGCATGATGAAAGCCAATAAGGCAAAGGTTCCGGCTTTTGAAAAATTGGGGCGTTGGGCCTTAGGTATTGCTGCTGCAAGGCCAGTATTTGTATCACTTTCTGCCATTGGACTGGTCGTTGTTTTGGCCTTTGTTCATCTGGCTATACGGCCGGAATACCGGGTAACGGACTATCTTCCGGAAGCCTCAGCCACCTATAAGGCGGAGAAATTGGCTAACGATTCATTTGGTGGGCGTTCGCTGATTTTTGTTTCAATTCCTGTTGCAAACGAACAAAAGCTATCGGCAAAGGAAAATATTGATCGGCTGATCGCTGTGGAAGATGCACTGGCAGAACAGTTTGACAGACGCAGTATTACGTCGCTCAGTTTGTTGTGGCGCAATTTTACTTTCTCCAACCGGAGCCATTCGCGCTTTGGTAGGAGGACGTGAATATGCGGAAAGCCAATTCAACCGCGC
>JAESSK010000085.1 GCA_016764155.1 Rhizobiaceae bacterium | reverse complement strand
ATAAATATCGCGGCTTTTATTATATCCATTGACCAGCAAAATCTCATTCACCTCGGTCGGTGAGAAAAACGATAGAAGCAGCGACTCACCAATACCATCGCCTTTGACGCCCTCAACCCAAGCCGTGTTCATCCTGTTATCTGATAAATTGCTGCTGCTATATTTATTGCCAGACTGGGGCGAGAGCAGGGAAGAGGCGCAAAGACGTCCCTTTTTTCCGCCAAGGCGAGGTTCATGGCAGACCTTCATGTTCTTCCCCGGCCACGGTAGGTGACGCAATACGGGATCAACCGGTGCCTTGATACTGGCTTGCACCTGCGGTGGCGTAATTTTCGGTTCGGAAGCCACTTTGGAGGATGGGTGAAAATAAAAATCACCGGTAATCGAGCTGGTTTCCCATGGAACCTGCTTATCATCAGTCACAGCCAGAACTTCGCGCCGTGCGGTCTTGAATACCGATTCGATGGTTTTTCCCGAGCCATTGGAAATCGCTTTGACCAATGCGGCGGTATAGGGCGAATTATTCGTATTCCCATCCAGAGCCACGTCGCCCGGCGCCGTAGCATAAGCAATCAAAGTTCCCTTCGGCGCATCAACCGGAGCCAACCCACGCCCTCCGGAACGCGAAGATCCGGCAAACGGATTGTTGCGACAAGCATCCAGCACAACAATATTGATGTTGGCATTGGATGAGTTCATCACCCTAAGGAAATCATTGACGTTGATTGCTTCCAGATCGATCTCGTCCTGACTGGTAATTTGCGCGTTGACGGGAACCAGATAGTTNTCCCCATGNACCTGNACCCCGTGGCCCGCNTAATAGAATAATCCAGCTTCCACGTCGTCTCCNCGAAGCTTGCGCCCAAATTCGAGCAGGGCCCGTTTCATCTGGTTNTGNTCNGCATTNATGAGGCTTGTGACCGAAAACCCNGCTTCACCCAANGTGATGGCCATGGATTTTGCATCGTTTTGAGGATTGGCCAGNGGNGATGTGTGCAGATAGTNGGAATTGCCAATAACCAGCGCAATACGCTTGCCCGCATNTGCCANATTTCCACAGAGNAGGCTTGCCCANACTGCGATAAATATAAAACTCAAATTTCGAATTAACGCGNGCATTTAGCCACTTTCAATCGGAAATGTTGAGTTCAACTGTGTCAGAAAACGAATGCAATTCCAATAGCTGGCCAATCGCGGAAAAGTCTGGCAAGACCGAAGCANTATGGAAGCCTGAATAAGGCATTTGGAGGAGACACCCGATGGCAGGACCACTTGCTGGAATAAAAATCATAGAAATGGCAGGCATTGGTCCGGCACCNTTCACNGCNATGNTGCTATCCGATATGGGCGCCGAAATCATTCGAGTACAGTCCAAAGGNGGCAAATTGGCCGTGCCGATATTAAACAGCAAATTCGATGTNCTTGCNCGNGGTCGNCGTTCCATGGCGCTTGATCTGAAAAAAGAGGGGGCGGTCGACACACTTTTAAAAATGATTGAAAGTGCCGATGTGGTGCTGGAAGGCTTTCGCCCCGGCGTGATGGAGCGATTGGGGCTTGGTCCCGATATTTGTCTGGAGCGTAATCCAAAGCTGGTTTTTGGTCGCATGACTGGGTGGGGCCAGACCGGTCCCTTAGCTCAACGTGCCGGGCACGATATCAACTATATTGCGCTCAGCGGTGTGCTCAACGCCATCGGTCGCAAGGATACGCCGCCGCCTGTGCCGCTTAATTTGATTGGTGATTTCGGTGGTGGGCAAATGATGGCATTCGGCATTGTTTGCGCCATTCTAGAAGCACAAAAANCAGGCAAGGGGCAGGTGGTCGATGTGGCCATGACAGATAGCACCGCATTGATGGCCTCTATGCTTTTTGGTTTCAAGGCCAGCGGCATGTGGAGCAATGAGCGTGATAGTAATTTGCTCGATGGTGCTGCGCATTTNTATGACACCTATGAATGCTCCGACGGNAAATTCATGGCNGTNGGGGCAATNGAACCACAATTNTATCGNCAGNTNTTAGAGATNCTTCAAATCGAGGATGATGAGGATTTCCAAAAGCAAAATGATCCAGCCATGTGGGGCAAATTGAAAGCGCGACTGACGGAGATTTTCCTTACCAAGCCCCGCGACGAATGGGCCGCGATGTTCGATGGGACGGATGCNTGTGTATCGCCAATACTCGACTGGGATGAGGCAATCGCNCATCCTCACAATAANGCNCGGGAGACATTCACTGAAATTGCAGGCGTTACTCAACCNTCGCCNACACCAAANTTCAGCCGCAGCAANCCNGATACCCCGACCCCGCCNGCNGCAAAAGATGCGCATACGGAGGANATTTTATCCGATTGGGGCATATCAGGCGATGAGATTGAGCGCCTGCGAAGTTCTGATGCGATCTANTCAGGNAAGNCTGATNCGGCTNCCTGTNTCNTNNGATCGATAAAGNGCTTCTTCAATTTCCTGAACTTTGAGGTAGTCTNCCGCNTCGTTCTCAAANCCGGTNCCATTCAGCAGGNCGGAAATCACNTGNGATTGCAGCGCGTGAACACAGTCCCCNGCAAATCCTTGNTAGGATTGCGCGGGTAGAACGATTCGTTTCTCAATCTCGCCAAATTTNCGNTCTGTCACATTGCCGAATCCGTCCAGTTCCAGCGTNCCNNTNGTNCCTTCAANAAGACACTCNCCAAGNGTGTTGCGATGGTTTTCAGCAGCATGNTCCAGCANACGATTGCCATCAAACATCGCACGTTGTCCGCTGTCATAACCAAAAATAANATGGCCTGCATCTTCNCCNNNGATTGCACTCATTATGCCTGCGNAAATCCGCATAGACGAAATCGGGATTTCCCATCAAATAGCGAAATGTANCGATCCANTGNACGGCGGTTTCATGAATTAAAAACCGTGGCATTTTTTGGAAATATGGTTGTCGATCCAAATAGGCTTTTGGCCCCTGACCATCACCGGTGCGAAGCCTGAAACTTATCTGTAAAACGTCACCAATGGCACCACATTCCATACGGGTTTTGATGGTTCGATACCATGGTTGAAATCGGAAATTTTCATGTACAATCAAAGGGATATCGGATTGTTTAGCTAATTCACTCGCAATCTTCGCCTGCTCGAGTCCGCCACAAAATGGCTTTTGACAAATGATCGCTGAAACATCTTTTGCAAGGGCCGCTTTGATCGCCTCTAAATGAGTTTCAGGCGGTGTGATAATATCGATGATATCNGGGGCTTCAGTGGCGAACATCTCTTCGATGTTGCNATANGCNGAAACNCCNGTNGCNCGNGCNTTTTCCAAATCCATNTCCACCGANGCAATGAGTTTTGCACCGGGAATTCTGGCCCACGCANCATAGTGAAACTGGCCGAAATATCCCGCCCCAATGCAACAGATTTTCAAATCCGTGTCGCTCATCNCATTCTCCAAATCTNTTTTCNGGTCTTGCATATGTGCAGAAAATTACACTAATAATAACAAGAAAATCAATATCTTCGCGGGAGGCGTGGCAATGGCGCAAAAATTACAAATAGCAGTGATCGAAGGCGACGGCATTGGTGTTGATGTCACTCAGGCGACCATCGCGGTGATGGAAGAGGCTGCTAAATCCGTTGGTGGCGTTGCACTTTCCTATAACGCCATTGCAGCAGGTGCCGGATATTTTAAAGAAACCGGCGTGGATATCGAACCCGGTGGCGAAGACGCATGCGGGGAAGCTGATGCGATATTTCTGGGTGCCATTGGCCTGCCAAACATTCGNTATGAAAACGGAACCGAGATTTCTCCCCATCTTAGATTNCGCGAGAAATTCCANCTCTATGCCGGGATACGCCCGGTCAAAGCCTATCCAAATTCCGTTCAAAGACTGGCTGACCCGCGCGCCGCCGATATTGATTTGATCATTCTGNGGGAATCAACTGAAGGGCTNTTTTATTCAGCCGCCGTCCACAATCGAAGCCAGATCATCAANGATCTGGAAGTNTGCGACACCTTNAAAATCACCAGAGCAACCACCGAAAAACTACACAATTTCGCGTTCAAACTGGCCGAAAAGAGAAAACAACGCGGCGGCAAGGGGCAGGTGACCTGTGTCGACAAAGCCAATGTATTTAATTCCATGGCGTTTTTTCGTAAAATATTCGATGAGATCGCGCCACAATATCCCGACATTCAGCCACGCTATAACTACGTCGATGCGCAAGCGCTCGATCTCATCAGGAAGCCATGGGATTTCGATGTGCTGGTGATGGAGAACATGTTTGGCGATATCCTGTCTGATCTGGCAGGNGGNCTTGTGGGNGGTATGGGCATGGCCTCTTGNGCTGAAATAGGCGATAAAAATGGCCTGNTTCAACCAGCCCATGGCAGCGCCCCCGATATCATGGGCAAGGATGCCGCCAACCCGCTCGCAGCCATTTTAAGCGGTGCGCTCATGCTGGACTATCTGGGCGAGAAAACCGGAAATCAGGCGCTGAGCGATGCGGCAGAAAAGATAGACAATGCGGTTGCAACGGGCTTTGCGGAAAATGTAATTCATCCGATGGAATTTGGTGGCAATATGGGCACCAAAGCGGTCACCAACACTGTGATCGATATTGTGCGTCGGCAATGAGCCTTATTTAGTCACCCCAAGCCGTTCATGCCATGCGGCAATGCTTTCTTCCGGGTATTCGTCAAAACGCTTATCATTGCCTCCCATGCAAGGCTCAACCCATGACGCTTTGCTTGTGAGCATCAAATGGGTCTTTTCTGGTGGAACCGGAAGGTCCGTATCGATTGCAGAAGCGTGCGGATGAACCAATTCAGGCCATCTTGGATCCCATAACCAAAGGGCACTGCCGCAATTTTCGCAAAATTTCCGTTCGGCGAGACTTTCCGTTTCCCCAATTTTGGCGCGATAGGTTTTGATATGCTCTTCGCCAGATATTTTAAGGCTGTCAAAATCAGCGCCAAGATTGATGGCAAAGCCACCGCCGCCAGCCGTTTTCCGACAGATTTCGCAATAGCATATGTTGAACGGGTAGGGATGGCGCGATTCCACATCGAACGAAACCGAACCACAATGGCAGGAACCATGAAGCAACATTTAAATATCTCCGGGGCTAATCCTGCTTTAAAACATTATTATCAGCAGGAATTGAAGAATAATAAGATACATATTGCATTTTGCATTCATAATTGGAAAAGTGCAATTAGGTCAGATTGATTGCGGATAAGAAGTGTTTAAAAAATAAGATTTGAGCACTTCAACAAAAAGAGAATATGCTTTAAGTGGGTAAGGATATTCTAGTTTAATATTGAGGAAATTCATATGCTTAGTGATGCTATTGCCGAATTGGCTCCCAACGGAATATTGCGGGTTGGGGTAAACCTCAGTAATTTCCTTCTGGTAACCGGTAAGACACCCAAAGGGGAGCCGGTAGGGGTTTCGCCGGATATGGGGCGCACCATTGCCGAACGGCTCGGTGCAAAGGTTTCCTATGTTACTTTCGCATCGCCCGGAGAGGTATCCGACGCTGCCACCGAGGATTTATGGGATATTGCGCTTATTGCCGATGAACCCAGCCGTGCCGAAAAAATCGCCTTCAGCAATCCTTATGTGGAAATTGAGGCGACCTATATGGTGCCTGAGAATTCTCCAATCCAGCAAATTGAAGATGTGGACAAACCCGGCGTACAGATCGCGGTCTCCGCTAGGGCTGCCTATGATTTATACCTCATTCGCCATTTAAAACACGCAGCCTTGGTGCGCGCCGAGGGATTAACTGGAACCGTTGAATTGTTTGTCCGCGAAAGACTGGATGTCCTTGCTGGTCTGCGACCAGCCCTGATTGATAATGCCAGCGAATTGGGAAATATGCGCATTCTTGAAGGGCAGTTTTCCACTGTA
>JAESSK010000084.1 GCA_016764155.1 Rhizobiaceae bacterium | reverse complement strand
TTCTAAACGGGCACGGAGCCAATCTTGCTCCGTTGCGACGCATTGCGGAAAAACTAGAGACGGTAAATATCCACATCAAAAGCTGGTGGGAATTTGAAACCGTAAATGCTCTACGCCAACAATATTACGGTGATTGGGAGGGCATGCACGCAACCCCATCTGAAGTTGCCATTACCCAAGCAGTTAATCGGACAATTGAGCCCGGCATTGCTGCTTCCCCGCCTGAGAAATTATCACCTGAATATATGAAGGCTCATGCGGGCGATCGTCATGGACCGCCAGACGAGCATCGAGCAAAGTTCCCCGATGGTCGTGTGGGGTCTCATTCAGCTTTAGCAACTCCCGAACAGGGCCACGCAATTCTGGACGCTGCAAAAGTAGCCGTTGCGGAAGATTACAAAGAGTTTATTTCCTGAAATCTGACGGTTTAACGCGGACCGAGACGCAATAGCTTTCGCCGGGATGGGAAAAATACCCAAGGGTCACAACATTGCGCCCAACCCAAGTTCTGCGTCGAATCCGAAGGACAGGCTGTCCTTGATTCAATTCCAAATTTTTCTGTTCAAACTCATCTGGCAATGAAGCTTCAACTATATGTTCCAGTTCAGATAGAGGCGCAACGGATTGCAAATATTGGAAAAGAGAAATTCTTGTAAGATCCTGCTCAAGCAATTGAGGTGCAAAATCCTTCAACACAAATCGGGTCTCCAATTGCAAGGGCCGACCATCCTCATAATGCAGTAGCACAACCCGTTGCACAGGCAATGGATCAGGCATCTCAAAAAGTTCGCTTACATCCTTATCGGCAAGCGCATGTTCGGCCTGCAAAATCTTGCAGCTATGCTTCCCGCCCCGCTCGGCAACGATATCACGGATATCGCGCACTTCTGCCAGCGACGGCGTAGGACTAGCTTCACTGACAAATGACCCCACACCCTGCATCCGGAATATAACGCCGTCACGGGTAAGTTCACGCAAAGCCCGGTTAACCGTCATACGCGAGACAGAAAGCCGCCGCACAAGCTGGCTCTCCGAAGGAAGTTTGGCCCCCGGCACATAATTGCCTGAAACAATACCATCCGTAATGTGGTGTTTCACTACTTCATAAAGTGGTGCTGGTTCGTTCATCGGAACACTCCGTACCTTAAATTAAACGTCCAATATTCCGGGCAGATTAAGCTGGTTTTCCCGGGCACATTCTAGCGCACTTTCATAACCCGCATCAGCGTGACGCATGACACCGGTTGCTGGATCATTCCACAATACCCGCTCCAAACGACGCGCCGCATCGTCCGTACCGTCGGCAACAATCACCATGCCTGCATGTTGTGAAAAGCCCATACCAACGCCACCGCCATGATGGAGTGAAACCCACGTTGCACCGGAAGCCGTGTTCAACAACGCATTCAAGAGCGGCCAATCGGACACCGCGTCTGAACCATCTTTCATTGATTCAGTTTCCCGGTTTGGGGAAGCAACAGAACCAGAATCCAGATGATCACGACCGATCACAACCGGGGCAGAGAGTTCACCGCTTTTGACCATCTCGTTAAACGCCATTCCGAGAAGATGGCGCTGTCCCAGACCAACCCAACAAATCCGCGATGGTAGCCCCTGAAACGAAATCCGCTCCCGCGCCATATCCAGCCATTTGTGCAAATGCTTATCGTCAGGGATCAGTTCCTTGACCTTGGCATCGGTTTTATAGATATCTTCCGGATCGCCGGAAAGAGCCACCCAGCGGAAAGGCCCGACACCACGACAAAACAGAGGCCGGATATAAGCNGGAACGAAACCCGGAAACGAAAAAGCGTTTTCCAAGCCTTCTTCCTTGGCCACCTGACGAATGTTGTTGCCNTAATCGAANGTNGGCACTCCNGCNTNCCAGAAATCNNCCATNGCNGNCACATGAATTTTCATTGAGGCACGGGCGGCTTTTTCNACGGCCTTAGGATCGCTTTCACGCTTCTCGCGCCACTCNCCCATGGTCCAACCGATTGGNAAATANCCATTGACNGGGTCATGCGCAGAAGTTTGATCCGTNACCATGTGAGGTTTAACCCCACGCTTATAGAGTTCTGGAAACACATCCGCAGCATTGCCCAAAAGCCCGACAGATTTTGCCTCGCCTGCTTTGGTCCAGCGCTCNATCATTTCAAGTGCTTCGTCAATNCTGTCGGTTTTTTCATCCAGATATTTGGTACGCAAACGCATATCAATGCTGTCNGCATTGCACTCGACGGCAAGGCAACAGGCGCCAGCCATNACGGCAGCAAGCGGCTGNGCGCCACCCATNCCNCCGAGGCCACCTGTGAGAATCCATTTACCTTTTAGATTACCCNCATANTGTTGGCGTCCGGCCTCCACAAAAGTTTCGTANGTTCCCTGAACAATCCCCTGCGTTCCGATATAAATCCACGAACCAGCNGTCATCTGGCCGTACATCATCAAGCCCTTGCGGTCGAGTTCGGAAAANTGATCCCAATTGGCCCAATGAGGCACCAAATTGGAATTGGCGATCAAAACGCGCGGAGCATCCTTATGGGTACGAAAAACACCNACCGGCTTNCCTGATTGAACCAGCAAAGTCTCGTCTTCTTCNANNGANTGGAGGCTGGAAACAATACGGTCAAAATCCTGCCACGTCCGGGCTGCTCGGCCAATACCGCCATATACCACCAGTTCCTGCGGGTTTTCCGCAACTTCGGCATCCAGATTGTTCATCAACATACGCATCGGCGCTTCAGTCAGCCAACTTTTNGCAGACAATTTTGACCCGCGCGGCGATTTAACGGAGCGGCTGTTTTTCAATCTATCGATCATGNTTTAGTTCCAAATTTAAGTTGGTTGAGCGCGAGNNNTTCAAGNCGCTCAAGGATATCTTTAAGNACCGGGCGCAATTGCCCTGCCGCTTTTTCATCGTAGGNAAATGGTGTNGTTTCTGTTGTTAGATGTGAGCTTTGGGTAAGCTCCATCTGGATGGCATGGATACCCTTTTCAGGNTGTCCATAATNGCGTGTGGTCCAGCCACCTTTGAAACGACCATTGGTAACATTTCTATATTGCGGCGCGGCGACACAAGCATCACTCACTGCTTTAGTGATTGAAGGATCGCAAGTCGTACCTTCGTTATCGCCAATGTTAAAATCAGGCAGAACACCTTCAAACAAAAACGGGCAATTCGAACGGATTGAATGGCAATCATAGAGAATTGCCACACCATGTATTGCGCGCACCCGTTCAAGTTCAGCCGTCAAAGCCTCGTGATAAGGCTTGTGAAATTTGGTCACCCGTTCGGCAATATCTGCTTGGCTCGGTTCAGCGCCTTCAAGCCAGATCGGCTCATTGTCAAAATCGGTCGATGAAACCAAACCCGTCGTATTTTGTCCGGGATAAAGGCTGCCCCCGGCAGGATCACGATTGGCATCAATCACATAACGATGGAAGGTGGCACGAACCGTTGTCGGGTTAGAAAGCAGGCCATCATAAAGCCGGTGAACATGCCAATCAGTATCGGCTAAAAGCAAACCATTGGCATTCATCCGTGCTTTAATATCGTCCGGCACATCAGTTCCCGTATGGGGAAGCCCCAACACAACCGAGCTGGTTCCCTGATGAACTTCAACAACACTCATGCATCACCTGTAATATTGGGCAAGGCGTCTGAAGCCAAACCAGCCAAAAGGACATCCGAACGAACAAGTTTCGCTGCTTGTTCAATATCTGCCGTTAATTCCCGATCATTCTCCAGTGGCGCGATGGATTTACGGGTCTCCGCAATGACATTCTGCAAATAATCACTGGTTTTCAGCGGCGCACGAAAGCCAATCCCCTGCACNGCNACCATCAATTCAACACCAAGAATTCGTCCAAGATTATCGTTCATTGCAAGCAAACGCCGCGCCGCGTGNCAAGCCATGGAAACATGATCNTCNTGATTGGCCGANGTGGGCGTTGAATCAACAGAACANGGAGCAGCCATATGCTTGTTCTCNCTCATNAAGGCNGCAGTCGTGACCTCAGCNATCATGAAACCNGAATTCANCCCCGGTGTNGGCGTNAGAAANGCCGGTAANCCNTAGCTCAAAACCGGATCAACCAGCAAAGCNATACGCCGCTGGGAAATAGATCCAATTTCAGCAATCGCCAATGCCATAATATCAGCNGCAAANGCCACNGGNTCAGCATGNAAATTTCCNCCAGAAATGATCCGGCCACTGCTGGCNATGATCAATGGATTGTCNGTGACTGCATTGGCTTCGATTTCCAACATACGCGCCTGATCGCGCAACANATCAATTGCNGCTCCAACAACCTGCGGCTGACAGCGGATACAATAAGGATCCTGNACCCGCTCATCCCCGTNNCGGTGNGATTCNCGAATTTCCGACCCGCTCAGCATTTCTCGCATGGCATGGGCAGCATCGATCTGGCCTTTATGGCCGCGCAGCTCATGTAATTCAGNTGTTAAAGGAGCGGTTGACCCCATCATCGCATCNGTNGANAGNCTGGCGGTNACCAGNGTGGTCATGGCCATTTGCCATGCGTCAAACAATCCTGCCAGCGCCAATGCNGTTGANACTTGNGTNCCATTGATCAGNCCAAGGCCTTCCTTNGGNCCCAACACGGCAGGCGTNAGNCCNGCNGCTGCCAGTGCCTGAGTACCAGACGTNACCGCGCCATTATATTCNGCCCTACCCTCGCCAATCAGTACCGAAGTCATATGGGCAAGTGGAGCAAGATCGCCAGACGCACCAACCGATCCTTGTGCAGGAATAATCGGCATAACGCCCTTATTGATCATTGCCAGTAATAATTCGATCACTTGCCAACGAACGCCAGATGCACCCCGCGCCAATGACATGACTTTCAAAATCATAATCATCCGCACGATTGAATTTGGCAGCGGATCACCAACACCGCTACAATGGGACAAAATCAAATTACGCTGTAATGTTGCCGTATCTTCAGGCGGGATTGCAACGGAAGCCAACTTGCCAAACCCGGTATTGACCCCGTAGACAGCATCCTTGCCATTGGCTGCCTTGTCTACAATTTCCACTGCAGCATCTACCGCAGGTTTGAAACTCTGATCGAGATGCACACGCTGATTGGAACGGAAAACCTGCTCCAGAGTTGCAAGCTTAACATGTCCAGGGACAAGTTCGATAAAATCAGACATATTCACCTCCATGAATTCGTGCATACAGCGGCCTGTGACCCATCACATAGGAAAGTTTCGCTGGGCTTTTCACATCCCAAACGGCAATATCTGCCCGCATACCAGAATGGATGGTGCCACAGCCCTCCCCCATTCCCAGCGCCTTTGCTGCATTGCGGGTAACACCAGCCAGAGACTGCTCCGGCGTAAGGCGAAATAATGTGCAAGCCATATTCATAGCAAGAAGCAGCGAACTCAGTGGGGACGAACCGGGATTAAAATCCGTTGCAATAGCAATCGGAACGCCAGCTTTGTGAAGCTCCCCAACAGGCGGCAATTGCGTCTCGCCTAATGTGTAAAATGCACCGGGCAGAAGCACCGCTACACTGCCACTTTCAGCCATAGCGTCGACGCCAGCCTGATCAAGATATTCAAGATGATCGGCCGATAAGGCACCAAAGCCTGCAGCAAGAGCTGCACCACCCAGATTGCTCAATTGCTCCGCGTGTAATTTCACCGGCAGATTCAAATCACGCGCGGCCACAAAAACCCGTTCAATTTGATCTCGAGAAAATCCAATCCCCTCGCAAAATCCATCGACGGCATCCACCAAACCTTCGCTTGCTGCGGCGGGTAACATTTCATTGCATACGAGTTCAATATATTCATCCGCCCTACCCTGATATTCGAGCGGAAGAGCGTGCGCTCCAAGAAACGTTGTTTTGACGTGAACCGGACGTTCCTTGCCTAAACGTCGAGCAACCCGCAACATTGTTAGCTCTGTCTGGGTATCAAGCCCGTAACCGGATTTAACCTCTACCGTTCCAACGCCATCTGCAAGCAACATATCCAGACGCTTTAACGCACTCTCAAGCAATTCGTCTTCGCTTGCCACGCGCGTAGCTTTAACAGTGGAAACAATACCGCCGCCAGCCCGCGCAACTTCTTCATAAGTCGCGCCTTCAAGACGCATTTCAAATTCGCCCGACCGGTCACCACTATAAACCAAATGCGTGTGACAATCGATCAGCGCTGGTGTAATCAAGCGGTCGCCATAATCCTTGACAGGCGCATCGCTGTATTGATCCGGTATTTCAGCCTGTGGGCCAACCCAGACAATCTCGTCTTTGTTGATCACAATGCAACCATCCGTAATCAACCCATATGGCTGATCATTTTGTTGCATTGAAGCGATGTTGCCATGAAGGCTAAAGAGGTCCGACATTCAGGCTTTCCATGGGTTAATATTGTTGCTAGAATGACATGTATATACAGGTAAGGTCAAGAAGGACGTCGCGATGAATTTTGTTGGAACGCTGTTTGCCAAACATGCATTGTTGGCAACAGGTTGGGCGAAGGATATCCGCATTAAAATTGGCGCCAACGGCACGATTGATGCAATCGAGATAAACGCGACTCCCCAAGCGCATGATGTAAATCTTACCAATCGTGCTTTATTGCCCGCCCCCTCCAATTTGCACAGCCATGCATTTCAACGCGCCATGGCAGGCCTGACAGAATACCGCTCCGCTGCCCGAGACAATTTTTGGACTTGGCGCAAACTGATGTTCAAATTTGCCGATATCCTCTCCCCAGATGATGCAGAGACAATCGCGGCATTCGTTCAGATGGAGATGTTAGAGGCTGGATATGCAGCAAGTGGCGAGTTCCATTATCTGCACCATCAGGCAGAAGGTGTCCCCTATGATGACCCCGCAGAAATGGCCAATCGTATGGTCGCTGCAGCGGAAACATCCGGCATTGGCCTGACCCTCCTGCCCGTTCTCTATCGGCGTGGTGGCCTCGATGACAGCCCTCTTTCAAGTGGCCAATCAAGATTTGGCTGCACCCACGATCTATACGAAAAACTGATATCATCCGCCCAGAACTCAATCACAATGCTCGGTGCTGACAGCACAATCGGTGTGGCTCCCCACTCATTGCGCGCAGTCTCTAAGGATGATCTGAAATGGGTTCAAACGCTACTACCTGACGCACCGGTTCATATCCACGTCGCCGAACAGACTATCGAGGTTGATGATGTAATCGAGGCATATGGCGCTCGTCCGGTTCAATGGTTGATGGATAATAATGCCGTTGATAGTCGCTGGTGCCTGATCCATGCGACTCATATGAACGAGAGCGAAGTCAGCCAGCTTGCAAATAGCGGAGCGGTAGTCGGCCTCTGCCCGATTACCGAAAGCAACCTCGGAGACGGTATTTTTGAAGCAACCAAATATTTGTCATCTGGTGGATTAATCGGTTTCGGGTCAGATTCAAATATCCGTATATCACTTTCGGAAGAATTGCGAACACTTGAATATTCACAGCGCTTGCGTGACCGTACACGGGCTGTATTGGTCGATGGAGACATGTCGGTTGGTCGCAATTTGTTTGAAGCAGTTTCAAAAGGCAGCGCTCAGGCAATGAACCGCAATAGCGGTCAAATCGCTGTAGGACAATTAGCGGATTTGCTGACCCTCGATACAGATTCAATCCACACCACAGGCCTTGAAGAAGATAAATTATTGGATGGTTGGATATTTGCCGGCGATGACAATTTAGTACGTGATGTTTTCTCTGCCGGTCGCCATCTCGTGGTAGACGGCCAACATAAGAACCACTCATCGATTAGCGGCAAATTCCACGCAACGATCAACAAACTAAGGCAAAGCCTTTAGTCGCTAATGACCCAAGAGCGTATTGAGCAGAGTGTCGTCCTTGGAAATTTCCGCGACTGAGCCCGAAAATCCTGGATTGCCCGCTTCCAGCACACACACGTTATTTGCCACATCAAGGGCACGTTCTGTATTCTGCTCAACCAGAATGATTGCCATGCCGTTTTTATTCAGTTCGCGTAGTACCACGTAACATTCGTCAACAATTTTGGGCATTAGGCCAAGGGATAACTCATCGACCAGCAACAATTTTGGCTGACTGATCAGCGCACGCCCCATGGCCAACATTTGCTGTTCACCGCCGGATAATGAACCCGCCAATTGATCGGCGCGTTCGTCCAAACGACCAAAATATCCAAACACGGTTTCGATACCCTGCTCCAGAATATGCTTGGAAACGGAATGACCACCAACAACCAGATTTTCACGCACGGTGAGATCAGGAAATATCCGCCGTCCCTCGGGCACAATGGCAATACCATGTTCAATTCGTGCTTCTACCGGCAGATCAGTGATGTCCTCGCCGCTTAGAACAATGCTTCCGCTGTTTTGTTTCACCAACCCCATAATGGCCATCAGCGTTGTGGATTTTCCGGCACCATTGGCCCCGATGAATGTCAGTATCTCACCGGCATTCACAGAAAACGAAAAATCGCGTATTGCAACAATATCGCCATAGCCAGCAGATAAATTGGTAACTTCCAACATTATTCAACGCTCCCAAGGTAGGCTCGGCGAACATCTTCATTCGCCATGACTTCCTTCGCTGGACCAAAGGCCAGCGAACGACCATTATCCTGCACATAAAGCAGTGGGCAAATTCGCATCACTTCGCGCAAATTATGTTCGATCAGCAATATCGTTTGTCCGTTTTCATTAAGAGACTTTATCAAGTCAGCAAGCCCTTTTGCTTCATTCTGGTTCAGCCCGGCAAGCGGTTCATCCAATAGCAAAAGTTTCGGTTCAAGCGCCAGAGCGCGAGCCACCTCCAACCGTTTCAAATATCCCAGCGGCAAAGTAGGAGGCATGGCATCGGCGGAATCAGCCAGACCAACCATACCAAGTAATTCCAACGCACGCTTTCGCTCTACTGTACGATCCATCAGGAACATCGATTTAAGGGCATTGGTGGTTTTAGAAACACCACAGGCCAACGCCACATTATCAAGCAGGTTCATTTCGCGAAGAGGCTGTACAATCTGCTGGGCCAGCGCCAGACCCGAGCGAATGCGTTGATTTATAGACAGGCCTGCAAGATCTTTACCTTCCAGATGAACGCTACCCTCCTGAGCGGTAACAACACCGGTAATCACCCGCATCATGGTCGTCTTACCGGCACCGTTGGGACCAATAAACCCGAGCAGGTCGCCCTTTGACACATGGAAACTTGCGTTGGAAACAGCCGTTACACCACCAAAGCGTACCGTTACATTTTTAACGTCGAGAACATTGTTCATGTGCGCTGCCCCCTCAGTTTGGCGTAAATTCTGGAGCACAGACCAGCAAGGCCATCGGGCGAAAAGCGCATCATGAAGAACAACAGCGCGCTGTATAAAAGCAGTTTGTAATCGTCAATGAACTGGAACAATAACGGCATCACGCTCATCACCGCAGCCGCGACAATTACCCCGGCGGTTGAGCCAATACCGCCGACAATCACCATTGCCAAAACGCTGACAGATTCAACAAACCCGAAACTATCGGGACCAATGAACCGAAAATGGTGGGCGTATAATGCGCCTGCAACACCAGCTGTTGCTGTACCAATGACAAAGGCAATCAGTTTATAGGCTGATGCATTGATGCCGAGTATCCGCGTGATATCCTCATTATCGGCGATGGATTCAAAAACAAACCCCATCCATGATCGACGAACCGCCATGCTGAATATAGCGAAGAGTGCAGCAAGCCCGATGCACAGCGCCATAAAGCCCTCACGCCCAAGGCCGGTTGAAGGAATACCCGCAATACCGATTTCCCCACCGAAAAACTCCTGTTGCCGGATCAGCCCTACAAACAGAAATCCTGTACCCATCGTGGTGATCGCGAGAAAATCGTGACGCACCCGCAGACTGGTCAAACCAATAACAAACCCAAGAATAGCCGCGGTGATGGCTGCCGCAGGCAGCGTCAATAAAAATGGAATGTCGGCCTTCGTCATCATCGCGGATGTGTATGCGCCAGTACCTAGGAAAGCTGCGTGACCAAGACTGATCTGGCCGCAAAATCCGGAGATAAAGTTCAAACTGAGCGCGAACAGAATACTGATAGCCATGGTGGTGATCAGCGTCATTTCATAAGCCATCTATTTCGCTCCCAACAAGCCTTGAGGGCGAACCATCAGGACAAGAATTAGAAAGGCAAATGCCAGCGCATCCCGGTCGATCAAATGACCGAGATAAATCGTTCCGAAGGATTCAATGATCCCCAATAACATGGCTGCCAGCAACGTGCCGCGAATGCTGCCCAGACCACCCAGCACGATGATCGCCAGCGCCTTATAGCTTGCAACACTGCCCATTGTCGGTTCAACAAAATTATTGAGGAGC
>JAESSK010000083.1 GCA_016764155.1 Rhizobiaceae bacterium | reverse complement strand
GGGGGCTGCATGTGTTGCAACGGCTTCTGGCATGGCGGCGCTACATATGGCGGCGACCATGCTGGTCAGTGCAGGAGACCACATAGTCTCAACCTCCCAGCTTTATGGGGCAAATATCAATTTGCTGAAAAATACCCTGCCGAGATTTGGAGTGGAAACCAGTTTTGTTGCGCCGCGTGATCTGGATGCCATCAAAGCTGCAATCCAAGAGAATACCAAATTCATTTTTGCCGAGTTGATCGGTAATCCGGGACTGGATGTACTTGATCTTGAGGCGGTGGCGAAAATTGCCGATGAAGCCGGTATCCCGTTGATGATCGATGCCACGTTTAATACGCCGTATTTGTGCAAGCCGCTGGATTATGGTGCGAATATTATCATTCAATCGGTCACCAAATGGCTTGGTGGCCACGGGATCGCCATTGGCGGTGCGGTGATTGACGGGGGTAATTTTAACTGGGGTCGCAATGATAAATTCCCGACACTGACCAGCCCTCATTATGCGCTGGACGGGATCGTGTTTTGGGAAGAATTTGGCCCGGTGGCCCTTGCCATGCGGATGCGCGCCGAAGGCATGTATAATTTCGGAGCGGCACTTAGCCCGACCAATGCGTTTTATCTGTTGCAGGGAATTGAAACCCTGCCGCTGCGCATGGAAAAGCACATGGAAAATACCAAAGCGCTGCTTGAATATTTGACCAATCATGAGGNTGTTGAGTGGGTGCGTCATCCATTGCTGAAGGATCACCCTGACCATGAATTGGCAGCTAAACTGCTGCCTAAAGGGGCTGGGTCGGTCATCGTGTTTGGCGTCAAAGGTGGCCGTGAAGGCGGCTCTGCCTTTATGGAAAACCTCAAACTGGCATCCCATCTGGCCAATGTGGGGGATGCTAAAACGCTGGTTATTCATCCTGCTTCCACCACCCATTCGCATATTTCTGCCGAGGATATGAAGGCTGGCGGTTTATCGGATGATTTGATCCGGCTTTCTGTGGGGCTTGAGAGTATCAATGATATCATTGCCGATTTTGACCGGGGCCTAAAAGCGGCGTCCCGTCTAGGAGGCAAGTGATGCAGTTTGAAGTCAATGGTTCAAAAACGTTTGCCTCCACCGGCGGAAAACAACACACAGCAGGACAACCATGGGTGATATTTTTGCACGGGGCGGGCAATTGTCATCTCACATGGACCCAGCAAGTGCGTGCGTTCGCCTATAATGGCTATAATGTTTTGGCACCGGATATGCCGGGGCATGATCTTTCTGAAGGTGACCCCATCCTCGGCATCGAAGCGCAGGCTAAATGGCTGATCGGCGTGATGGACGCGTTGGAAATTGATAAGGCGCATCTTGTTGGCCATTCGCAAGGGGGCATTATCGCGCTTGAAACAGCAGAGCTTGCTCCATNTCNAATTACNAGNNTCACNTTNGTTGCAACNGCTGCGGCAATNCCTGCCAATCCNGCGCTGATCAAAATGGCCGAAGAAAATCCGGCAAAGGCNTTTAANCTCATGGTTTCNTGGGGTTCNGGCACTTCGGCACATGCNCANGNTAANTCNGTNCCCGGCGTATCGTTGATCGATGCTGGATTGCGGGTGATGGGGCTTAATGCACCTGAGGCNCTGGCAACNGATNTGCGTTCCTGTGCGACCTATGAAAACGGTGTCGCGGCTGCNCAAAAACTGACGTGCCCAAGCCTTTGTATNTTNGCCAAGGAAGACAAAATGACCCCGGTTAAGGCNGGGCGNGTNTTGGCNGAAAACCTGCCTAATAACGAGTTGCANNTTCTTGAAGGCGCGGGGCANACGNTGCCNTTNGANAANCCGCAAGAGGTCAATCGNNTNATCAAGAATTTTTACCTNTCGAATTTNAAGTGAGANAATATGAGTTCAGTTTCTTCCATTAAAAAAGTGTGTGTTATCGGTGCCGGAACTATGGGGGCAGGGATTGCTGCTCAGGTGGCCAATGCCGGTCTTGAAGTATTGTTGCTGGATATTGCGGGAGACCCTGAACGAAATTCAGTGGTTCAATCTGCAATGACACGCATCGAAAAATCCGATCCGCCACTGCTGATGTTGCCTGAAAACATTGAACGTATTGAGATTGGCAATATTGATGATGATCTCGCGAAAGTTGCCGGATGTGATTGGGTGGTTGAGGCAATCGTCGAACGCCTTGATATCAAGCGCACGCTCTATCGGAATTTGCTGCCTCATTTGAAAGAGGGAGCGTTGGTTTCATCCAATACATCAACAATCCCCATCTCTCTTTTGATGGAAGATATGCCGGAACAATTGCGTCGCCAGTTCTGCATCACCCACTTCTTCAATCCCGTGCGTTATATGCGTCTGCTGGAATTGGTGAAGGGCGAAGATACCAGTTCTGAAGTTATGGCCACCCTGTCGGAATTCTGCGAACGTATCCTTGGTAAGGGCGTGGTGGAATGTGATGACACACCTGGATTTTTGGGCAATCGCGTTGGTGTATTTGCCATGCAGGCAGCGATTTATGAAGCTACTCGTTTGGGCCTCAGGGTTGAGGAAGCAGATAGCCTGTTTGGGCGTCCGATGGGTATTCCAAAAACCGGAGCCTTTGCACTTTACGATCTGATCGGTCTTGATCTCATGGCTGATGTGGTGCGTTCGTTACGCTCGATTTTGCCGGAAGGCGATGCCTTTCATAAGATTGGAGCGGAAAGCGACATCATCAATGGTCAAGTTGCCAAGGGCTTTACCGGCAATAAGGGCAAGGGTGGGTTCTACAAAGAAGAGGGAGAAGAGCGGTTCAGTTTGAACCTTGCAACTTCGGAATGGCAAGCTCGTTCGAAGGATCTGCCCGAACTTGCCAAGAGAGGCGAAGTTGAGGGACTTTCTGCGCTGATTGCTGGAGACGACAAGCTCAGCGAATTTGTGTGGAATGTGCTGGCGCATATCTTCACTTATTCCGCCAGTCTTGTGCCTGATGTGACACAGTCTCCCCAAGATATCGATGACGCCATGAAGCTTGGTTATAACTGGGTTCATGGTCCGTTTGAGATGATGGATATACTCGGCACTGAAATGCTGGTTGAGCGTATGGAGCGTGAAGGCTGGAGCGTGCCTGAATTCCTTCTCGCGGCCAAAGGACATTCTTTTTACGCCGTTGAAAATGGCCAGTTGAATGTGCGTCATCATGATGGTTCTTATCAACCGGTCAAATTGCCGGAGGGTGTTGTGCGTTTCTCGATGATGCGCCGCACGCTTGAACCAGTGTTTGAAAACAAAGGTGCCAGCCTGTTTCATCTNGATGGCGGCGAACGGCTGGTTGAATTTCATACCAAGGCCAATGCGCTGGACGCCGACTGTATGGCGGTGATTGCNATGGCNGCNAGCTGATCCGGGNCCGGGNATCATCATTCACAACGATGCTCAGCATTTTTCTGCTGGCGTGAACCTCGAACATTTTCTGGCGCTGATCAAGGCGCAGGACTGGACCGGGATTGACGGGTTTCTGATTGATTTTCAGGAAGCGGTTTCTGCTCTGTTATATTGCGATGCGCCTGCCATTGGTGCCCCGTCCGGTCTGGCCCTTGGCGGTGGTTATGAGGTTCTGGCCCATTGTGACCTTGTCATTGCCCATGCCAATTCGGTTATGGGTCTGGTGGAACCGACTGTCGGGCTTGTTCCCGGCGGCGGCGGGGTCAAGGAAACCTATCTGCGCTGGTATCAACGAACTGGGGACTGGGAAAAGGCTGCGTGGAACTGTTTCAATCAACTCGGTTTTTCACAAACTGGCACTTCGCCGGATATGGCTGCAAAGCTTGCCTATTTTGAACCGGAGCGTGATCGTCAGGTGATGAACCGTGATCGTCTGATTGGCGAATCGCGAAATGCCATCAAAGAAATGAGCGGAACTTATTCGCCGCGCTTAGTGCCTGAATTTACTCTGGCTGGCGGTGATGTTTTTGCTGCTATGGTGGCGTTCTTGGCAAAAGGTCTCGCTAAGGGGCATTTCCTACCTCACGATGTGACCGTAGCAACCGCTATTGCCCGTATCGTAACCGGTGGCGATGGAAGCGGAAAAACAGAGGTGAGTGAAAAGGACATGTTCCGCTTTGAACGTGAAAATTTCATCATGCTTGCCAAAACACCCGAGACCGAAATTCGCATTGAAAGCATGTTGAGCGGGCGCGGTATTGTGCGGAACTAACGCGCGATCCCCAA
>JAESSK010000082.1 GCA_016764155.1 Rhizobiaceae bacterium | reverse complement strand
AAGCTAGTTAGTGTAAGGTACCAAGGTAGAGAACTTACTGTTAAGGCGGGCCACAGTGCATTTACAAATAATAATGAAACAATTTCGATTGCCGAATTGGCAAATCGTATGACCGAGCGTTCTGTCGACGTCATCAAATATTTGATGAAAGAGGGACAGATGATGACGCCGGGCGACATCATAGATGCGGATACTGCCGAGCTGATTGCTGAAGAATTTGGCCACACTGTGCGCCGTGTTTCTGATTCGGATGTGGAAGAGGGCATTTTTGACGTGCCTGATGATGAAGCAGATATGCTACCTCGTCCGCCGGTTGTTACAATTATGGGCCATGTGGATCACGGTAAAACATCTCTGCTGGATGCCATTCGTGATGCCAGTGTTGTTAAGGGCGAAGCTGGCGGTATTACCCAGCACATCGGTGCTTATCAGGTGGAAAAAGATGGCCAGCTGATTACCTTTATCGATACGCCAGGCCATGCGGCCTTCACCTCCATGCGTGCCCGCGGTGCGCAGGCAACGGATATTGCAGTCCTTGTGGTTGCCGCGGATGATAGCGTGATGCCGCAGACGATTGAATCGATCAACCATGCGAAAGCAGCGGGTGTTCCGATCATTGTTGCGATCAACAAAATCGATTTGCCGGCAGCTGATGCTACTAAGGTGAGAACAGAATTACTGCAACATGAAGTGTTTGTTGAAAGCATGGGTGGTGAAGTTCTGGAAGTTGAAGTTTCAGCGCTTAAGAAAATCAATCTCGATAAATTGCTTGAAGCGATAAACCTGCAGGCTGAATTGCTTGATCTTAAAGCCAATCCGGATCGTCCGGGTGAAGGCATTGTGATTGAAGCAGAACTTGATAAGGGCCGCGGTCCTGTTGCTACCGTGCTGGTAAANCGGGGAACCTTGCGTCCNGGCGATATTGTGATTGCCGGTGATGAATGGGGCAAAATCCGTGCGCTGGTTGATGGTAAACATAACAGGCTTGATGAGGCTCCGCCTTCCATGCCGGTTGAAGTGCTTGGTCTTAATGGCACGCCNGCTGCGGGTGACCGTATTGGNGTTGTTGANAGTGAAGCGCGTGCTCGNGAAATTTCAGAATATCGTCANCGTTTGTCTCGTGACAAAGCGGTTGCGCGTGCGACGGGTTCCCGTGGTTCGCTCGAACAGATGATGAGCATGTTGCAAACAAATGAAGTCAGCGAAGCTGCNGTGGTTTTGAAANCCGATGTGCAGGGTTCGATGGAAGCAATTGTTCAGGCGCTGGAAAAACTTGGCACCGAGGAAGTGCGTGCCAATGTGGTTCATTCAGGTGTTGGCGCGATTACAGAATCCGATGTGGCTCTGGCCATTGCATCGAATGCACCGATCCTAGCATTCAACGTTCGTGCCAATGCGCAGGCCCGTGATATGGCCGATCGTGAAGGCATTGAAATTCGCTATTATTCAATCATCTACAATCTGGTTGATGATATTAAGAGCGTTATGTCTGGCATGCTTAGCCCGGAACGTCGCGAAACCTTNATTGGTTACGCAGAAATTCTGGAAGTCTTCAATGTTTCCAAAATCGGCCGGGTGGCTGGTTGTCTGGTAACCGAAGGCAAAGTGGAACGCGGTGTTGGCGTACGTTTGCTACGCGACAATGTGGTTATTCACGAGGGCAGTCTTTCTACACTGAAACGCTTCAAGGACGAAGTTTCCGAAGTGCAGAGTGGGCAGGAATGTGGCATGGCCTTTGAAAACTATCAGGATATGCGCAAGAGCGATGTAATCGAGTGCTTCCGTGTGGAAGAGATCGAGCGCAATCTCTAAACGCCTGCATTTAAGCAATGTAAGTTTCTATCAATCTTCTGACCGGTCCAATCCCGGTCAGTTAGCTAAATGGTTTTATTATTATGGGTAAATTTGGTTCACGGGACAAAGGTCCCACCCAACGGCAATTACGTGTGGGTGAAATGGTCCGTCATGCGCTGACAAAGCTTTTGCAGCGCGGCGAGATACAGGATCCGTTGCTTGAAACAACGGTGATTTCTATATCTGAAGTGTCGATGTCACCGGATTTGAAAATCGCCACGGCGTATATTTCGCCGCTCGGCACAAAAGATGGGCAGCCGATTGTCAAAGCTTTGGCAAGCCATGCGAAATTNATCCGTGGTCGTTTNGCACGTTCATTGAGCCAGATGAAATATCAGCCGAATATCCGCTTTCAGNTGGATACGGGCTTTGATAATTACGCGATGATTGACCAGATTTTGCAATCTCCAAAAGTGCANCGCGATCTGGAAGCATCCGACGACAATGATGCCGATGGCGAGGGCGAAGCATAATGGCTCGCCAGCGCAAGAAAAAAGGTCGCCCGATTTCCGGTTGGGTGGTNCTTGATAAACCCGTTGGTATTGGTTCAACCCAATGTGTTTCCAAAATTAAATGGCTCTATAAAGCCGCCAAGGCAGGTCATGCGGGAACGCTTGATCCTCTCGCTTCAGGCATGTTGCCGATTGCGCTTGGGGAAGCCACCAAGACGGTTCCTTTTGTGATGGACGGACAAAAGACCTATCTCTTTACGGTCACCTGGGGCGGTGAAACCAACACGGATGATCTGGAAGGCGTGTTCGTCAATCAATCGGAAGCGCGTCCAAGCGAAGCTGATATTGTGGCGATCATGCCCGATTATATGGGCGATGTGGAGCAAATCCCGCCGGCTTATTCCGCGATTAAAATCGACGGTGTTCGTGCTTATAAGCTAGCCCGTGATGGCGAAGAGGTAGAGATTGATTCTCGTATTGTCGAGATTTATACCCTTGAGATTGTCTCTCACGAAGAGGGCAAATCAACGGTGTTTCAAGTCGAGTGCGGCAAGGGCACCTATGTGCGTGCGCTGGCCCGCGATATGGGACGGCAATTGGGTTGCTTCGGCCACATCACCGAACTTCGGCGAACGGCTGTTGGTCCGTTTAACGAAGAAGATTTGATCCCGCTTTCAGAGCTCACCGAGCTTGAAGAAGATCTGGACGGGCTGGACTCAGAAATTCTTGCAACCGGNGTGGTNCTGGAAGAAATTCCGGAAATCTCCGTTGATAATATGCAAGCCAATCGCATCCGCTTAGGTAATTCAGTATTGCTACGCGGCCGCGATGCACCGGCCTTCGCCGAGGAGGCATATGCCGCCTATGGAGNTGAATTGGTGGCGCTTGGCTTTGTGGAAAAAGGCTCGTTTAACCCGAAGCGGGTGTTTGTTGCTTCGCAGGTTTAATTAAGTGGTTTCAGGATGATGCTTTTGCAGAGAAAATTCCTGCTCCAGCGATTAGAGCCATGCCTAAAATGGTCGAAAAATTGGGTGTCTCTGAAAATAAGATAAACCCAAATATCGCTGCAAAGA
This sequence comes from Rhizobiaceae bacterium, assembly GCA_016764155.1. Taxonomy (GTDB): domain Bacteria; phylum Pseudomonadota; class Alphaproteobacteria; order Rhizobiales; family Rhizobiaceae. Next base: position 1,691 of record JAESSK010000082.1, on the reverse strand, counting down.
TGAGATAGCTATAGTCAAAACTAGCAACGATTGCGGGTGAGGCGACCTGATAGGCTGTTGCCAGAAGAATGNCAATTCCCAGAAGTAAAACCGCAAGCAGAATAATTAATCCCCATGCGTTTAAATCCATGGGTGCCCATGGGCCNAGCATGAATGGGGATTGTTCGATTGTGAGTGCGTCCANGCTTGCCCACATGAGAGCTGTAGACATCAAAATTCCCGTTAATCCGAGTACGCCTGCCAAAGCGAGCGCCAAGGATAGTGGTTTGTGGTCGTGGCATTTGCTTCGAGTAACAATGGCTGCCAATGCATAAAACAGCCCTGAGAGTACAGGCACAATCGCCAGAAGTGAAAAGCTGTCAGCGAAGAGATCAAGCGAAATTAGGACGCCTGAGAAACCTATAAAGACTGCAANCCANTTTGCNCGGGTCACNGGTTCNCCGATCAATAGTGCCGAGAGAATTACAATGAAGATGGGGCCNGTATAAAANCCNGCTGCCAATATGGATAATGGAACAAACGGGATNACGGCATAGAGCGTCAAATACATCAGNGTCAGNAATGTTGCCCGGATTAATACCCAGCGNTNNAANGTGTTNNTGAGNAGNGTNTTGCGCGANNNNTTCAGCCAAATCATCGNTAAGAAAACAGGTGTTGCGATTAAAGANCNTAGGGTGAAAATCTGGCCNANGGTGAGATCNGTCGCGAACAGCTTGATCAATGCGTCCTGAAGCGCCATTAGCAANACNGCGACGATGATGGCTAAAATACCNNNGNTTGTTTGGTTTTTTCTNTCGCTGANGCCGATCTGTTCCAAAACTTNCNCCNGTAANNNTGTAAATTNNGGANACTAAACACAGAGANAACTGGGTTGGTCAATGTTGGCNAATGGGTCGTGCATAAACATAGAGGCGAANATTGCATTTCGCGATATTGCNTCGCNTGGTTCAATCATTCCATAATCGNNNCAATGATCAATTTATCTGCGGAGGGTTNTGGGAATGAATGTTGCGGAATGGCTTGCTCGGTCCGGGCGAATTCATGGGGAGCGTGAGGCGCTATTACTCGGTACTCAATTGGTTTGCGATTATCACGAATTTGCTCGTCGTGCGGCGACCATTGGCCATAATCTGCAGGAGACCTACAAGCTATCACCGGGGGATCGGGTTGCCATTTATTCAGGGAATTCCACCGCGTATCTGGAAGCGCTTTATGGCATTTGGTATGCGGGAGCGGTGCCGGTTCCGATCAATGCGAAACTGCATCCGCGCGAAGCTGCATGGATAATTGAAAATGCGGAAGCCAGTGCCGTATTTATTAGCGAGAAGCTCGGCGATGATCTTGCTGTTGTTATGCCGGATTGTGTTCAGCACACGCTTTGTCTCGATAATTTAGATTGGTCGAAGCTGACTGAGGGCAACCAACTTTCCGAACCGGTTTGCCGTGATATTGATGATATGGCGTGGTTGTTTTATACCTCCGGCACTACGGGCAAGCCCTAGGGCGTGATGATTTCCCACGGTAATCTTCATGCCATGGCGCATTCTTATTTTGTCGATGTTGATACGGTTTCGCCGGAGGATGCGGCCTTTTATGCGGCGCCAATTTCGCACGGTGCGGGCATTTATAATTTCATGCATGTGATGAAAGCGGCGCGTCATGTGATCCCCCAATCGGGTGGGTTTGATCCG
>JAESSK010000081.1 GCA_016764155.1 Rhizobiaceae bacterium | reverse complement strand
CAGCGTCGCGCTATTTTGCGATATTGCCGCCATGCCCTGCCAAAACGATGTTCCAGATGCGCTTCTTCGCGCTCAATTGCCAGTTTTTGCGTGGCAATACCGGCGATTATCGCGGTGACAAACATCCAGATACTGCCGTAAAGCAGTCCAACTGCAAATATCAGGCATATATTGGCTAGGTAAATCGGGTTTCTGGAAAATGAAAATGGCCCGGATGTAACAAGCTTACTGGCAGATTTCGTTGGATGTACGGTGGTGTTGTGACTGGCCAGGGTGCGGATTGTGGAAACAATAATTGTCAAAGCAATTGCCCCCAATAACAGCCCAAGACCAAAAGCCAGTTCGCCTCCAATGCCGGGGAGCCAGGGCAATGGATAGACATTGTGAAGCAGAGCACCGGCAACCAGTGCGCTAATCACAATGATCGGTGGCCAGGGAATTGTGTTGGGTTTTTCCATTCTCTTCTCCTTTAGCCGCTAGCATATTTCTCCATGAAACAACGTTAGGGGGCAATTTGCAAATAAATGTAAATCAGTGCGATCAAGATTGGTTGATGGGCAAGATAGAATAATAGGCTGTTGCGCCCCAATAATTTCAGAAAAGTTGCTATCCGGGCAATTATAAGAGGTTCGGCAAACCGGATATTTGCCAATCGGGGTAGCCAATCCATTTTTGCAGATAGTTTTGCCGCAGAAATCCCCACCAAAACCCAGCCAAACCAAGGAAANATNGGTTCATAGTCACTGGAGCGCGGGATGATNTGAGAAAGACCACTCCACCACCAAATTGGCGCGTCCAGCAANTCGGTGCGNAAATGATCCCGNGCAANNAGNANAAACAAGGCAATGATCGCAATNGCCCCCCAAGGCATGCGCAGGAACAANAGACCCAGCAGGCTGGCCAATGCNATTTGGTGNAANATGCCNAAGAAGATAAACACATCNGGNGTGGCGAAATAGGTGGCAATTGTTATGATCAGCGCGGCAATGGTGACCTTGGCAAAACGTATCCAAAACCCGCGCCATCGGATGCCGCTCATATGNGAAAGGGCNAGAGAAAACCCNACAAGGATCAAAAAGCTAGCAGCAATCACCCNGGCAAACATCACCCAGTGAGGTTGGGATATGTATCCAGGCTGCTCCAGGCCAGATAATTCCAAATCAAAATTAAAGTGAAACACCGCCATCGCAATCAAGGCGATGCCGCGTGCCATATCGATCAGGGCAATTCTGGGTATTTTTCGGGGCAATTCTGACATCAAACCCGCCTATAATTGAACGGTCGCACTGGCTTTGGAAAAAANCTGCCGCCGTATCATTACCACAACCACTAATGTGGTTGATGCGACAAACATCCACGGCCCAACAAACCATCCGATATAGCCAAGGCCAAAAAAGATGCCGCGCAGACCAGCGTTAAAATGTTTTCCGCCCAGAATATTTAAATCTGCCGCTTTTTCAATCTGGCTCGCAACCTCTTCTTTGTCCACGTTTTCGCCATGGGGCGTTGCACCAATGATGATCGAGCAATAGTTAAACAGCCGATAGGCCCAGCCGAACTTGAAAAAACTGTAGCCAAATATGCTTATTAAACCCAACAGTTTAATCTCGAGGTTTGCCGACAAAATATCCTTAAAACTCTCAAATTCGTGATACATTTTTGTCAGATCACCAATAGACCCCATCAAGGCAAAGCAACCACCAATCGCCAGCAAACAGGATGACGCAAAAAAGGCTGTTCCGTGCTGCAGGCCAGCGATGATGGCAGTATCGACCATGCGCATTTCACGCTGGGCCATGACCTGCATCCATTTGCGCCTTTGTTCGTTCATCGAATAAGAAATACTGCGTTTTTTTAAACGGCTTATATCGGTGACAAGAGAGAAGATCACCCAGCTTATCAAAAAATACCAAAGGGCGAAAAGGTCAAGCCTGTCGAAAACGTCNGNAAATTTCATCTGGCCCTCNTGTTTTTTTAGAGTAACANTATTGATCCACAGACAATTGTCACCAAAGCAACCGGTTAATCCAANGCAAAATTATNAAAAGCNCCNGNTANACNTCATAANTCCCAGATACACCTNATAATNCATGGAATCCTGCCNNTGGCATTTTTATGCATAACAGCNATGTTTATTGCGCTGCAATATTCTTAATTTTCCACTTGCAGAAATGGTTACCCAAAGGTATATGAACGCCAAAGCCGGTAAAATTCGGTAAAAGTTGACAGGGCGAATTGGAAATATTGATGGAAGAAAGAGCGGAACGCTCGGTGTGGTCGGTAGCTATTACCGCCATAGCGATTTTCGGCGTCGTATTGGTTGTAGCAGGCATGTTGAATACGCCAGAAGTTATAACAGTCGCAATTAAGTAAGAATTTAAATCCACCGCGGAAGCGTTGGTANTCATTATTCAAAAGGCCGGTTTCTCCCAAACCGGCCTTTTTTTATTGTCTCTTTGCCGCTAGGATTATGACAAGNATTGATCCCNCAGCATGAAAGACACTAAAATGGCAAAAATCGGCGTCAAAGAACTGGTNGCAAAAGCCAATGAGCANGTAACAACCCTTTCTCCGGATGCAGCNCTTGCTGCTCAAAAGGAAAAGAGCGCTTTGCTGGTGGATATCCGTGATGTGCGCGAANTAAACCGGGAAGGGCGCATAGAAGATGCCGTCCACGCCCCGCGCGGCATGCTCGAATTCTGGTTTGATGAGGAAAGCCCTTATCACCGGGAGGTTTTTGCCAATGAAGAGCAGACCTATATCCTGTTTTGCGCCGCTGGATGGCGCTCCGCTTTAGCTGCAAAATCNCTGATGGATATGGGTTTTGACAATATTGCCCATATCGATGGCGGCTTTNGAGCAATGAAAGACGCAGGCGCGACCCTAATTGAGAAACCTGCAAAGTAGGCTCCTCAAAACAATTTGTATCGGGAAACCAAATGTTCCTGTCTGTATTCGACCTTTTTAAAATCGGCATCGGCCCGTCTTCGTCCCACACTGTTGGGCCGATGGTGGCTGCTAACCGCTTTCTTGACGAAATTTTAAACGGCGACTGGCCACGACCGGCCTCCGATGGGGTGACGCACATTTCCGTTTCTCTGCACGGCTCGCTGGCCTTCACTGGCAAGGGGCACGCCACCGATCGCGCCATCATATTGGGACTGGCAGGCAAAGCGCCATCAAAAGTGACGCGAGAAGAAGCAGATGAAGCAATTGCATCTGTGACGAGCAAGAAGATNGTTTCGCCTGATGGGCACCCNGATTACAAGTTCTCACCGGACACTGATCTGATATTCGACTATGATAATATCCTGCCTGGTNACTCCAACGGCATGACATTCAACGCCTATGCCTCCGATGGTCGTATGTTGTTGAAACGGGTCTATTATTCAGTTGGCGGCGGCTTCATNCTGAGTGAANAAGAGCTTGCTCANGCTGAGAAAAGCGGTNATTCTGCCCTGCAAAANGTGCCATTTCCCTTNNNNAATGCTGATCAGATGCTTGCCNTGGCNAAAAAATCAGGCCTCTCNATCGGCCAGATGAAGCATCAAAACGAAACCGTNTCCATTAAAGCTGCGGACCTTACCCGCGGTTTGATGGAAATATGGGGCGTGATGAAAACTTGCGTGGAACAAGGCTTTGAAGCCAAGGGCGAATTACCCGGCGGGTTGAAGGTCAAACGCCGTGCCNGAAACATTCGCGAAAAATTGCTCGAGGATTGGCAATCAAACAAACCCAACCCGTTATTGGCCAATGACTGGCTGCAGGCCTTTGCCATGGCCGTGAACGAGGAAAACGCCGCTGGCGNCAGAGTTGTTACCGCGCCAACCAATGGTGCCGCAGGCGTCATCCCGGCGACTCTTAGTTATTATCTGAAATTCTTCCCGGAAGCAGATGATTCAATTATTGAAGAATTCCTGCTAACCGCCTCTGCCATTGGAGGAATCATCAAACACAACGCTTCGATTTCGGGAGCAGAAGTGGGCTGTCAGGGTGAAATCGGCGCAGCCTCCGCCATGGCCGCAGCAGGGCTTGCCGCAATCATGGGTGGAACACCGGCCCAGGTGGAAAATGCCGCTGAAATCGCTTTAGAACACCATTTAGGCATGACTTGCGACCCCATTGGCGGCCTCGTTCAGATACCCTGCATCGAGCGCAACGGCATGGGCGCAATCAAAGCCGTATCCGCCGCCTCATTGGCAATGAAGGGCGATGGCACCCATTTCGTGTCGCTTGATGCCTGCATCAAGACCATGCGGGACACCGGCCACGATATGAACGCGCGTTATAAGGAAACCAGCCTCGGCGGTTTGGCGGTCAATGTGGTCGAATGTTAGCGATCTGTGGTGTGGAAAATCGCTTCGATGAGTTCCAACTGACGCTCTAACCCTCTAAACTCGTCCCATGGCTCTAAATATTGTAAAATTGTGTGTCGGTATCGCCTCGGTAGAAGAGTTGCAAGCGCATCTTGATTTCAGNATTTCTGAAAAACGCGCTATCGGCCAGCGCCACGAGCCCATCCACACGACCCGCATGATGCCAAAGCGGGTAACCGAATTGCTCGATGGCGGTTCTCTTTATTGGGTCATCAAGGGCAANGTGCAGGTNCGCCAGATGCTGGTGGATGTCCGTCCGTTCACGGACGCTCAAGGCATAAAGCGNTGCGATCTGGTGATGGAACCACGTCTTATCATGACCGAATGGCAGCCANGGCGTGCCTTTCAGGGCTGGCGCTATCTAAAGGTGGAAGACGCCCCGCNTGATNTNGGCAATATGGCAGGCGGNATTCACGCNTTGCCNCCGGAATTACGCTCCGAGCTGGCAAATCTCGGCCTGTTATAAGCCAGTTACAAAAAAGGGCCGGATCGATCTGATCCAGCCCTAATATTTTCAAAGTCTAGCTTCAGTTCCTAATTAAAGAACCCACCAGCACGGCTCCACCAGCCGCCTTTTTTCTTTGGCTTGTCTTCAGGCGTCTCGCTGGAAGATTGAACCACAGGTTGAGCATTGGATGCTTCAGCCTGTTGACGCGGACGNCGTGTATTACGTCCTTTGGTTTCAGAGGCTTCCGCTGCTTGAACTTCGCTAACAGGTTCTGCCGGAGCAGGGGCCTCAGTAGCTGGTTCGCTAGCAATTTCAGCAGGTGCAGCATCACTTGCTGCCTCTTCCTTCTTTGCTTTTCTNGGNCGTCGATTGCTGCGCTGTGGCTTTTCGTCAGCGACTTCTTCGCTAACAACAACTTCGCTCGCAACAACTTCTTCAACAGCAGGTGCTGCTACATTATCATTGCTGCTATCTTCGCTGCTTTGAGCCTCATCAGATGAATTGCGTCTGCCACCACGTTTGCCACGACGACGACGGCGTTTTGGATTGCTTTCCTCTTCACCATCATTTGTCTCGACAACTTCCTGTGATGCTGGAGCATCAGAAGTTTCGCTGCCAGAGTTTTCGCCAGAATTTTCGCCAGAATTTTCAGTGGAAGCAGTTTCCTGNTGTTCAGAACCATTCTCTTCATTNTTTGTTTCTGAACGGCCGCGTCCACGACGTCTGCGACGACGTTTCTTGCGCTCGCCACCATCTTCTTCATTGGAGCTGCGCTCTTCTTCGACCTCAACCGGTGCGCCACTATTCACATCGATATGAGATTGTTTCTTCGGTTTGCCGTGCGCCGGTTCACCTTTTTCAACAGAGAACTCCTGTCCCTGAATGTTCATATCACCTTCAATCAGGATTTTTAGACCATAGCGCTCTTCCAACTCCATCAAAGCCTGACGTTTATGGTTGAGAATATTCAAGGCAATCACCGGCGTGGTTTTCACCAACACGTCAAAGCGTGAATGCTTCGCCAGATATTCCTCAATCGAGCGGAATACATGGAGTGAAATTGACGAGTCTGAACGGATATGGCCAAGCCCTGCACAATGCGGGCAAACATCCATGGTGCTTTCAAGCACGCTGGCACGAATACGCTGGCGTGACATTTCCATCAAACCAAAATGCGAAATACGTCCGACCTGAATGCGTGCCCGATCGTTTTTCAGGCAATCTTTCATCCGTTTTTCAACGTTGCGATTGTTACGCTTTTCTTCCATGTCGATGAAATCGATCACGATCAAACCAGCCAGATCGCGCAGTCTCAGTTGACGCGCAACCTCTTCTGCCGCTTCTAGATTGGTCTGATAAGCTGTATCTTCAATGGAGTGTTCGCGGGTTGAACGCCCGGAGTTCACATCGATTGCTACCAATGCTTCTGTCTGGTTGATCACCAGATAACCACCGGATTTCAGCGTCACTTGTGGTGTAACCATTTGTTCCAGATGTGCTTCAACACCAAATTTGCTGAACAATGTCTGGGATTCGTCAAACAGTTTCACATGGTCCACATGGTCAGGCATCAGCATTTCCATGAAGTCTTTTGCCTCACGGTAACCTGCTTCACCTGCAACCAGTATCTCGCCAATATCTTTATTGTAGAGGTCACGGATAGAACGTTTGACTAGGCTGCCTTCTTCGTAAACGAGACAAGGCGCGGAGGAGGAGAGGGTCAAACTACGAACCTTCTCCCAAAGCCGCATCAGATAGTCAAAATCACGGGTGATTTCAGCTTTCGTGCGCGCCGCTCCAGCCGTGCGTAGGATAACACCCATGCCCTCAGGAACAGCCAAATCATTGGCAATGGTCTTAAGGCGCTTGCGATCACTGGAATTGGTAATTTTGCGGGAAATCCCGCCACCACGTGCCGTATTTGGCATCAGCACAGAATAACGTCCGGCCAGAGATAGGTATGTGGTAAGTGCAGCACCCTTATTGCCGCGCTCTTCTTTCACGACCTGAACAAGCAGCACTTGGCGGCGTTTGATCACTTCCTGAATTTTATACTGTTTGCGGCTTCTGCGGCGAACTGGAGGTATTTCCTCCTGCGCATCTTCCTGACCAACGGATTCAACGTCATCATCACCATTGCCGCCAGAATTGCCGTTTTCTTCAGAATCAGCTTCTGCTTTTCTCGGATTTTGCCTGGACCGACGCGAGCGGCGCTTTTTAGGTTCTTCAGCAGCTTCGTCGTCCGACTTAGCTTCAACTGGTTCTGATGCTTCAGTCTCTGCAGCAGGCTCAGCTTCGGCCACTGTTTCTGGCTCGGATTTAGCTTCTTCTGGTTCGGATTTAGCCTCGACGACCTCTTCTTCAACCTTCTTGGGGGTACGCCGTGTAGTGCGCCGTTTTGGTTTTGGAGCTTCTTCAGCCGCCGCTACTGGTTCAGCAGGAGCTTCTGCTTCTTCAGACGTTTTGTCTTCATCGCTAGAGGCTTCAACCTCTTCCGTTTTCTTCGGAGCACGTTTTCTTCTGGTATTACGCCGTTTCGGTTTTTCAGCAGCAGCCTCTTCGTCGCTTTCATCTGATGGTTCGGCAGCTTCATCATCCGGCTCGGAGGCAGGTTCTGAAATTGAATCCATTTCGACAATCGCAGACATGGTTTTTGGATCGCTATCCTCATCACCATCCGCTTCAGAGGTTTCCGCAACAGCTTCCTCGGCTGGAGCAGCTTCGCTAGCTACTTCTTTCGTTTTTGCTTTTCTCGGGCGCCGATTGCTACGCTTTGGTTTGTCTTCAACGACTTCTTCGCTGGCAACAACCTCTTCGCTGGCAACAACCTCTTCAATAACNGCTGGAGCTTCTTCAACAGCTTCTGCGCTTTCCCCTTCGGCTTCCTGCGGCGCATCATTTTCTTCNGATGCGTCAGCAGTTTTTGCCTTGGAACGACGTCTTGGGCGTCGCGATCTTTTTGGTTTCTTTACCTCAGCTTCTTCGTCNTCGTCTTCAGAGACTTCAACAACTTCGCTCTCTTGNTCNTGGTCGGTTTCNGAAGCNGCNTCNCGCTCATCNTCTTCTGCGCGTGAGACACGTGCATCTTCTGCCTCTGCTTCAAGCAGGGCAACACGGTCNGCAACAGGGATTTGGTAATAATCCGGGTGGATTTCGCTAAAGGCTAAAAAGCCGTGGCGATTGCCACCATAATCTACAAAAGCGGCCTGTAGAGAAGGCTCTACACGGGTAACTTTCGCCAGATATATATTGCCACGGAGTTGTCTTTTCTCCTGGCTCTCGAAATCAAATTCTTCTACACGATTGCCGCGCACTACCGCTACCCGGGTTTCTTCCGGGTGGGAGGCGTCTATTAACATCTTGTTGGTAGCCATTATTCATTATCTCCGCAAACGCGGATCCGGACGATCGTTTTAACACAATCTCTCGTGGTTCAAACAAAATCGTTCGATCAACAGCAAGTAGAAGGCTGGTGATTAAATTCCGGAAAAGGTTTGCAATTGCAAAAGCGGGAGCGAACCGACTGAGCGGGTCAGATAACATACCCAAAAGGGCAAAGGGGCGCGCGGGAATATTCCGGCTCCTTTTCTGACTTTCCATACTCATTTCAGCGGTTCCATCCACTCTTAGTTACATAAAGATCGTTCAACGCTACATAATCGTGCGTTGTCCTGATCGGTGATGCGTTCCCAGCCACTTCATCGTGGTGCTTGAAAACGCAGTATCGATGCCTCTATCCCGATTAAACTGTCTCAACAGAATCAAGAAAAAGCGCGAATTTTTCGTTGAATTTTCTTTCCGGCGGCAATAAAACTTTACTGCGAGTAATAATAAATCACATACAGGAGCGCCATTTCTAGCGTGCCCCTCAGCCGTTATTATATGTGCAACCCGACCAATGCGAATTTTGTACAAAACCCGGACAGTCGTAATTTTACCTCGTACCGCTGTCAGAAAGCATTTTGATTTTAAATCCAACAATTTATAGATATGCAAAAGGCGTGATTAATACAAGGAAATAAAATCCATCGTACACTTCATCGTAAACAATTTGCCACAAAATGTGCCATAACCAGTGCTTGCCAAGGTTTTTCGCCCTTTTTCCTCTGCCAAGTATATTTGAGTTTTAACAGTGAGTTTACCAGACTGGCTGTTAATGCAGCCAACTAAATGCAAAAAATGAGTCGTTTTATATTAAAGGTATAACTTTCTTGCTGTCTCTCGTCCTTGCTCTTTTTGTCAAGATTTGCCGCACTTCGTGCCATTCAGTCAGGGTTTTGGCATACTTGCTGGCTTTTGGGACTGTTTTTCTGTCATTTTCGGCTATTGGCCATGCGCAATCCCCACTCTCTGCGCCAAATAAAGTAGGTGCAGTAGGATTTGCCGCCCGCATCATGGGCGATGAGGCGAGCACCCGCATATTGATCGATTTTGACACGCTCATTTCAGCCAAAATCCTATATATGGACCAACCCAGCCGTATTGTTATCGAATTGCCCAGAACCGTGTTCAGTTTCGCAAAAAACAGCGGTTTTGAACCGCGGGGCTTAATTACTTTTGTGCGCCATGGTGCAATTTCAAAAGATACGACCCGCATTGTTATCAGCCTCAAAAAACCGGCCAAGGTGAACCACCGGGAAATTACCCCCTTAAAAAATGGCGACGGCCATCGCTTAATCCTTGATATTGAGGCCGTTCCGCCAGCAGAATTTGCCAGCTTAATCCAAAAACAAAGTGAAATTCGCGGGGTTAGCGGCGATGTTGTGACCAAGGGCGACCGCGTATACCGGGGGAAAAGAAACAATGGCCGTTTCAAGATCGTCGTCGATCCCGGCCATGGCGGCATTGATGGTGGCGCGTCTGGGGTGAGGGGGACCGTAGAAAAAGACGTCACACTAGCTGTTGCCCAACAAATCAAGGTAGAATTGCAAAAATTAGGCATCTTCGATGTTGAATTGACCCGCGATGAGGACGTTTTTGTTTCCCTTCGTCAAAGGGTGGATTTCACCCGCCGGGCGCATGCCGATTTGTTTATATCCATCCACGCCGACAGCCTTGCCCAGCGCCATGTGCGCGGTTCAACCATTTATACGCTTTCTAAAAAAGCATCGGATAATTTATCCGCAAGGCTGGCAGCATCGGAAAACCTCTCCGATCTTGTCGCAGGGCTTGCCCTGCCGGAAGAAGAGGAAGTTGTAACCGATATTCTGGCGGAACTTACAGCGCGTGAAACAATCCGGTTTTCACGCCATTTTTCAGGGATTTTATCCAGTGTCCTTAAAAACCAGATAAACCTCATAAAAAACCCGCAACGTTATGCCGCTTTTGGCGTTCTAAAAGCCCCTGAAGTGCCCAGCATATTGCTTGAACTGGGGTATTTATCCAACAAGCAGGATGAAAAGCTGATGCAATCAGAAAAATGGCAGGCCAAAGTGGCACAATCAGTTAGTGCCGCCGTCATGAAGTTTTTCAAGCCAAGATTGCCATAATTTAAGACAACGACACCCTTTCGGCCATATTTTTTCCGCAATGATTATGCTAATGATTCTATGTATTCGGAATTAGACATTCCTTGGTGCTAACTACTGAAAATAGTGCTGACTGCGGATATGAATGCTGGCCAACTGTTGTGGTGAAAATCACCAATCACGTCGATCAAACGCAATAAAAGCGAAACCCAAATAAATGTTTTTTAAAATATTCGGTTATCTTTTCGGAATTGGTATCCTGTTTGCAATCGCCGCAGTCGCGGGCGTTGGCTGGTATATCAGTGAATTATCCAAGGATCTGCCGGATTTTGAAGTTCTCAATTCCTACGAACCGCCCGTGACCACCCGTATTCACGCAAGTGACGGGGATTTGATGGCCGAATATGCTCATGAGCGTCGGTTATATTTGCCGATTCAGGCTATGCCGGAAATCATCAAGGCCGCGTTCCTTTCCGCAGAAGGCAAGAATTTTTATAAGCATATCGGCATTGACCCAACTGGTCTTGCCCGTGCTGTGGTTACCAATATTCGAAATTATGGTTCCGGCCGCCGGGCAATTGGTGCTTCCACAATCACTCAACAGGTTGCCAAAAACTTCCTGTTATCCAACGAGCGTTCGTTTGATCGTAAAATCAAGGAAGCTATCCTTTCGCTACGCATCGAGCAGGCTTATTCAAAAAACCGTATTTTGGAATTGTATTTGAACGAAATTTTCCTCGGGCTGGGCGCTTATGGTGTCGCGGGGGCGTCACTTGCCTATTTCGATAAAGCCGTACAGGAAATCGAATTGCATGAGGCCGCTTATCTGGCTGCCCTTCCAAAAGCACCTAACAACTACCATCCCTTCAGGAAAACCAAGCGAGCCCTCGAGCGGCGCAATTGGGTAATCGACCGCATGGTTCAAAATGGTTATGTGAATTATGATGAAGGCGAAAAGGCCAAGACCCATGAACTGGGTGTTAACCCGAGGCGCAGAGCCTCTACTTATTTGGTTGCCTCTGAATATTTCTCGGAAGAAGTTCGCCGCGAAATCGTTACACGATACGGCCAAACCGCCCTTTATGAAGGTGGACTTTCCATCCGCACCACTCTCGATCCGCAATTGCAGGTAAAAGCCCGTAAAGCGCTGATGGATGGCCTTATTAAATTCGACATTGCGCGCGGTTATCGCGGTCCATTCAACCAAATCGAATTGGGCGAAGATTGGGGCATATCCCTCGCCAAGGTCAAAGGCCTGGCCGATGTGCCTGAATGGAAGCTTGCTGTGGTCCTGGCAACAGAAAAGGAAGGAGCATCCGTCGGCATCAAGCCCAAGAAGGAAACTTCCGGCGCGCTTTCTACCGAACGCAAGACCGTACAAATTGAGCTCAAAGATATGAAATGGGCAAAGAGCATTCGCATTAAAGATGAAAAAAATCGCACTGCCAAAGGCGTTGACGATATATTTCAGGTCGGTGATGTGATTTTCGTCGAACAGATGGAAGAAGACGAAACCGGTTCCATAAGATATCAGTTCCGCCAAAAACCGAAGATTTCGGGAGCATTTGTCGCGATGGATCCCCATACGGGCAGGGTGCTTGCCATGGCTGGCGGTTTCTCATTCTCGGATTCTCAATTCAACCGTGCGACCCAAGCCTATCGTCAGCCCGGCTCTTCGTTCAAGCCGTTCGTTTATGCCGCCGCACTTGATAATGGCTACACCCCGTCTTCGGTGGTGCTTGATGCACCAATCCGGATTAATCAGGGCGGCCGTCTTGGTTATTGGGAACCCAAAAACTATGGTGGCAAAACAGCAGGCCCTTCAACCCTTCGCCGTGGTATTGAAAAATCCCGAAATCTGATGACTGTGCGTCTGGCCAAAGATATGGGCATGCCGCTGGTGGCAGAATATGCCGAAAAATTTGGTGTCTACGACAAAATGTTGCCCGTGCTTTCCATGTCGCTTGGATCAGGTGAAACCACCGTCATGCGCATGGTGTCGGCCTATTCGGTTCTGGCCAATGGTGGCAAGCAGATCACGCCATCGCTGATCGATAGAATTCAGGACCGCTACGGCAAAACAATTTTTAAACACGAAGAGCGCATTTGTTCAACCTGCAACGCACAAAACTGGCATGGGCAAGAAGAGCCCGAGCTTGAAGATACCCGCGAGCAGGTGCTTGATCCCATGACCGCTTATCAAATCACCTCAATGATGGAAGGTGTTGTTCAACGCGGTACTGCCGCTGTCGTTAGGCAATTGAATGTTCCGGTTGCTGGTAAAACCGGCACCACTAACGATTATAAAGACGCTTGGTTTGTCGGTTATACACCCGATTTGGTTGCCGGTCTTTATATTGGTTTTGATACGCCTAAATCTATGGGCAGAAGCAGCACGGGCGGTGGCCTCGCTGCCCCAATCTTCACTGCTTTCATGAAATCGGCCCTGGAAGGAAAAAAACCGGTAGATTTCCGTGTTCCCCGTGGTCTGAAACTATTACCAATCAACGGCAAAACTGGCCTGCTGGCCAGAGCCGGCGAACCCGGTGTCATCATGGAAGCGTTCAAACCCGGCACAAATCCGCCGACCTCTTTTTCCGTTATCGGTTTTGCAGACGAACTTGGCATCGATGGATTGCCGGTATCGCCCGATGCAAACCGTGCCGTTTCATCTGGAACCGGTGGCTTGTTCTAGAAGCTCTAGAAAGACATTTGAACCCAAATCCTTACGACCTATTCGGTTTACATCTGTTTGCCGGAAGATTATGTTCGGCAGGAATTGGACGAAATTCTCCTCAACCCTAGGAATTGCCATGCGAGCGGAAACGCAATCGATCATCAATGAGATTAAACAAGCAGTCAGCCTGCTGAGGAGGCATCTTTGACTGGGATAAATCGCTTGCACGGCTGGAATTTCTAAACGCAAAAGCCGAAGACCCAGAACTTTGGAATTCGCCTGACGAAGCCCAAAAGCTGATGCGCGAACGCCAGCAATTGGAAACCAGCATCTCCACCATCAAATCGATCGAGACCGATCTTTCCGACAATATCGAACTGATCGAAATGGGCGAGGAAGAGGGTGATGAGAGCGTCGTGAACGATGCTGAAGCATCAATCGCGGATATGAGCGAAGATATGGGCCGCCGCCAAACGGCAGCACTTCTTTCCGGCGAAGTAGACGGCAATGACTGCTATTTGGAAGTCCATTCGGGAGCCGGTGGTACTGAGAGCCAGGACTGGGCCAATATGCTGCTGCGTATGTATGTACNCTGGGCCGAGAAAAATNATTTCAAGGTTGAAATTCAAAGNACCACNGCAGGCGATGAAGCCGGTATTAAGAGCGCNACGATTTTGGTNAAGGGCACGAATGCCTTTGGTTGGCTAAAAACCGAATCCGGTGTCCACCGTCTGGTGCGTATCTCGCCTTATGACAGTCAGTCACGGCGGCACACTTCATTTTCTTCAGTCTGGATTTACCCGGTCATCGACGACAATGTGGAAATCGAGATTCTCGACAAAGATATCCGCATTGATACCTATCGCTCATCGGGCGCTGGCGGGCAGCATGTGAACACTACCGATAGTGCGGTGCGCATCACCCACGCGCCCTCCGGTATCGTGGTGACGTCGTCAGAAAAATCACAGCATCAGAACCGCGCCAATGCCATGAAAGCCCTGCGCGCGCGTCTATATGATATTGAAATGAAAAAGCGCATCGAAAGTATTCAGGACGCGCACGATTCCAAAACAGATATCGGCTGGGGTCACCAGATCAGGTCATACGTCCTGCAACCCTACCAATTGGTCAAGGATATGCGCACCGGCGTTGAAAGCACATCGCCAGACAATGTGTTGGATGGTGACCTAAATCCGTTCATGGAAGCAGCCCTTGCCCATCAGGTAGGTGGCACCGATGGGGTCGAGGTCGAGGATATTGAATAGCTATCCCTGAACAGGAAAGTGCTTGGAGAATTGTTGCTCACCCATTTTGGTAAATAGCACCGCGCGCGAACCATCCTGCCGTTCGGCCCAGCCCAATTTGTAAAAATGATCGAGAAGGGCAGTGCCTAGTGATCCGGCCAAATGGGTGCGCCGGGCGCTCCAGTCTAAACATGATTTGCACAAAGGGCGGCGAGGGGACGTGATTGCTTCCACGTCGATCCCGAACCCGTTGACGAATTTTCGGCCGCTATCGGTAATCGTCACCATGTCAGCATTCTCGGTAACAAAATTCTGCGCCAACAGGCTATCAAACATTTGAACGCCCAATTCTCCTGCAAGGTGATTGTAGCAGACACGCGCCTTGCGTAACTGTGGATCATTCGGCCCTGTGCGAGTGCGTGTAAGGCCGCGCTTGGCGGCCAATCCCATCATGGTTTCAAGCAAAGCCCCCACATCGTCATCTGCAAGAGAGAAGTAACGATGGCGCCCTTGCTTGCGTTGGCGCAGCAATTGGGCGGATTCCAATTTTTCAAATGAGAGCTGGCCGTTTGAACTGTAACGCCAGCTTCGCCGGCAAGTTCGCTTGCCGTCAACGCCTTGCCGCTCATCAAAGCAGTCAGCATATTCGCACGCGCAGGATCGCCAATCAGCGAACCAAGTAAAGCAATGTCGGGACCTTCTTTCATAGTTCGATGGTAATCGAAGCATATTTGATTGGCAACATGCAAATGTGGCGGAAATCCAAAGGAGAAAACCATGCTCACCTGCTTCATTCGTTATCACATCGACCCCACCAAGAAAGAGCAGTTCGAACAATATGCAAGAAATTGGGGAGAGGCGATACCGCGCTGCGGTGGCGACTTGATCGGCTATTTTGCACCCCATGAGGGATCAACAACACTTTGTTACGGCGTCTATAATATTGAGAGTCTGGCAGCTTACGAGGAATACCGAAAACGCCTGTCTGCCGATCCGTTGGGCAAAGAGAACTATGAGTTTGCCAAAAGAGAGAAATTCCTGCTGCGCGAAGATCGCACCTTCCTCAAATTCGCCTCAGGCCCCCATGCGCCGCTGGTAAAGCTACAATGAGCACAACAGCACCCAATCTGCGCCATGAAATCGCACTGCTCATATTGCTGGCGATATTATGGGGATCATCCTACCTCTTCATAAAAATCGCTGTAGCTGAAATCCCGCCATTCACATTGATAGCGGTGCGGGTTTCAATTGCCGCATTATTTTTATTATTGGTGATGGTTTGGCAAAAGGAACGTTTCCCAAGAGACGCAAAAACATGGCGAATGCTGTTCGTTCAGG
>JAESSK010000080.1 GCA_016764155.1 Rhizobiaceae bacterium | reverse complement strand
GCTGTAAAGCAGTCTCTGCCATATATTTTTGCCATTCTTACTCTGGTCATATTGCTGGTTTTCGTTGTGGTTTATNTNTCCAGNNNNCTAAAACAATCATCGACCCACATTCGCAGCCATTTTGTCTGGGCATCCTGATCGGCGCCCAAATCATTTTGTAANCTTTGTATGATGCGCCCGCTAAGTAGCGGAGTTGTGTCGCAGGCGATGGCAAAAGCAATCGCCCTCACCCGCGCACGTTCATCAGGACCGGCAGGCAACAATGCCGGCTCGGGATGGGTTTCTTCAAGCCACTCAATTATTGCCAGCGATTGAGACAGGATAGGTTTCCCCTCCCGCTCAATGGCCGGGACAAATCCNTGTGGATTCATTTTCAGATATTGATCGGATTTCTGNTCCCCTTTTTTCAAATTCCACGCCACTTGANCGTGCGCAATGCCCTTTAGATTCAANGCNATACGNACGCGGAATGATGCAGAACTTGCGAAAAACTGGTGGAGNNTAATATCTGTCATCTGAATTATCAGNCCTNAGATCANTTTGAANGANAGTTCGCCAATGCCATCAATACCNCCNNNNACATCATCGCCTTTTTCAGCAGCGTCAACGCCAGCTGGCGTTCCNGTATAGATCAGATCGCCCTGTTTCAATTCAACAAANCGNGAGAGATAAGCAATCACTTCCGGCACTGACCANATCANTTCGTCGAGCGTTGCNTCTTGTCGNCTATCGCCGTTGACGGTGAGCCANATGCGTTTNCCATCNAGATCAGCGGGCTGACGCTTTACCAAAGCTGTNCAGGGTGCAGAATANTCNAACCCTTTGGANAGATCCCATGGGCGGCTCATTTTCTTGGCTTCGCCCTGNAAATCNCGCCGTGTGAGATCAACGCCTACGCCATANCCAAAAACATGGCTGTTGGCATTATCCACCTCAATGTTTGAACCATCCTTGNCAATNGCCACCACCAGTTCGATTTCATGGTGCAAAGATTTAGTTTCGCTTGGNTAGGGAACATCCGCGCCATCGGCAACAATGGCATCNGCNGGCTTGGTGAAGAAAAACGGGTCATCGCGGTCCGGATCATGGCCCATTTCGCGGGTGTGAGCGGCGTAATTGCGNCCTACACAGAAAATACGGCGAATTGGNAAACGCTCTTCCACGCCATCAATCGGTAATGAAGGGGTTGGAAGCGGATCAAAAATAAAACTGGACATGAAATACGGNCCTCTCGTCTAAACCGAAATATTATCTAAAATATNGGTTCAGAAATAGCAGGCTAAGGCACGTGCGGCAATGTCAGGCAGTCTTAAATTCCCTATCTTCCCAGCAAAAACTCGCGGGAACCTTCCCGACCGAAATTCCGGTTCAAAAATGCTCGGCGTGTGTTCTTTAAATCCAGCATGGTCAGACCCACAGCAGCGTTATCAAGTTCCGGCCATTCGGCGAACCCAAGATAGTTGCAACCGATGTTCTTATAGTGCCGGAACAGCACAGGAAGGCTGCGCTTGCCACCTTCGAAACCGTTGATGAAATTGGCGACGTCGGCAAAATTATGACAGGCTTTCACCATATCATCCACAGCCACTTCGCGCGGGATATCAAGGCTCATCTGGTANTTGGGGGTAACAAAACCCACCATGTCTTCCTGCAGGCACTTATCCATAATAAAGCGACGCAGCAATTCGCGCGATACGGGCGAGAAGGTTTGCCCCATGGTGACCGGGCCAAACAGATATTTGATATCTTTGTTGAGACGAACCACTTCCAANATGCCGCGCCACAACAATAATAGCGGNGCATAGTGCCTTTGATATTCCGGCAAGATCGCNGCGCGGCCCAGCTCCATTGAGCGGGGCAATATNTTNAGGAACTCCGGNGACAGATTAAAGATCGACGAAGACACNAGCNTTTCATCGGCNTCGCTGGCAGANGTGAATTTCGGCAACATNTAGCGATAGACGCCAACCATCTGNTTTTTTTCATCATCCCACAAAATCAAATGGCTGTTAAATTTGTCNTATTGNTCTTGCATCTCGTCTGCGTTGTTGAGTTTCGTCTCTTTGGAAAACGCAGCAAAACGCACGTCNCACACGGTTTTTAACAATTCCGGCGAGATGTCCTTATCAANATTATAAACCGAAAAATTCTTCTGGGTGACGAGGTGGTTTGCCTCTTTCACCAGACTTGCGGTATTTCCTGCCATGCGGAACCCGGGNTTTGCCAGNGNNGNTTGATCCNATANCGGTTTCGGGCTGGNTNTCTTCGGCNCATCCGTTTTCAGCGCATAGGTCANGCTGCGGGAAAATTGTCCCGGNGAAATGGCCTTGGCAATCTGCGCTAATTGCGGCGCAGAAACCGGTTGGCCGATGCGGAAACGNAAATCATGNCCGCCGCGCAANAACTCNCGAAGCAGCATATAGGTGCGTAATTTCGGATGGATAAGACCGGACAAATTGAACAGCATCGAATTACGACCGGAAATGTGCATGGGCACCATTTCTCCGCCGCTGATCTCGACAAAACGGTGTATTTGATCGGTCCATTCGGAATCAGAAATGGTCCAGTCGGAGGTTTTTAAATGGGAGCAGATGCGGCCCGGAAACAATGCCAGATCACCGCCTGCGCGCAGGTGCTTCAGGGCTGTGGCCACAGATTTTCGGTTCAAGCCTCGATTGTTCTCGGCCATAAACGGATCAACAAACAATAAGCGGTCATCATTGAGCTGGGTTGCGGCCAAAATGGTATTGGCAAACAATTTCATGCGCGGACGATGGCGTGTCAAAAGGCGGAACANACCAAGCGCGTCCGGCAGACCGTATGGATGGTTGGCAACGAAGACTTTCGGGCCATCGTCAAGATCTTCAATCGCGGACGGGTTTTCGATGGTCCATTTAATATTCAGTTCCTTGAACAAATAATCAACGATCTGGTCAGCGTCTGGCCATGGGGGGCCGAGCTCCATCATAATGTCATTGAATTTTTTAATGCCAATGATTTTTTCAATCGCAGATATGGCAATACGCTTNGCACCCGTTGGGGCCACGANATCATCAAGCTGTTCGTTGGAAAACTTGCCGCTAAGCACTTTGTTCGTCGAAAGAAACTTGTTTGACTGAAAAGAATTCATAACAGTTCGGGTACCTATCAATTTAGCCTCACTCCGCCACAGAATGATGCTTAAAACTGGCCGCCTCATACGGCCTACGCGAAGTTGTTACGAGCCTAATGCCCGACGCCCTAATTCCAACTAAACGTTTTCAATTTCACTC
>JAESSK010000079.1 GCA_016764155.1 Rhizobiaceae bacterium | reverse complement strand
GTTTAAAAGTATACTCACTGCAATGACAGCGCCGGATGAAAGATTTTGATGAATGACAAGAAAGGCGCCCAGACACAAAACACCGATTTGCAGCATAAGGCGGCTTATCTGGCTGAACGTGGTTTGTTTGACATTGAGTGTTGAAAAAAAGTTATGAGCAAAAGACTGCTTGTCCTTCAGGACTTTTATCTTTGCACCAAGCCCAGTTTTTGTCTGATGGAATATTCGGTTATTATTGACGGCTCGACTAAGGATCGAAAACCGTTTGCTCGCACCAGTTAATTCCTGTTGGACTGGCTTTTTATAAAGTTTCATCAAATACCCGCTGGCAGTCTGAACACCAAACGCGAAGATCATATAAAGCCCTAATTCAAAACTAAGCACAAAGGCCATGGCGATGAATAACGGGCTCCACATCAAATCAAGAAGCGGGGTGACCACGTGATGGCTGACTTGCAGGTTACGATTTTCCAGCTCATTGAGGCTGTTCAGGTTTTCAATCAGCTTTCCCCTTGCTGATTGTAATATCCCCATAAAAAACAGAGCCAAAAAGGCGATCAACGTGATCAACACAAGGCTATTGATATTTTCCGTTCTGAAAATCCGGTCATATATCTGCAGCATGTAAATGGGCAGGGTGAGGTTGAACAAACTTATGCCGAAACTTGTCAGGATCAAAACATATAGATTTTTTCTGAAAAGCTGTTTGAAATTCTGGAGATTTTTGAACCACATGATCAATTCCCTTTAGGCAATAAAGGTCATGTCGTTAATTTCCAAATCCGTGACGCCGGTCAATTCGACAAAAGCCACCATGTCATATTCTTCGTCCGTTCCGTCATAATCAAAATAAACCGTGGTAGTTGATCCCAGTTCAACAAGGCTGAACCAATCTTCCACATTGCCAGCTCCTCCCCCTGCCAAATCAAATTCAATGATGTCATCACTAAATGAGAAGTCAGTAATGGTATCCACTGATCCAGCCACATCCCTAAAGACCCAGGCAAAAGTATCTTCACCATCACCACCCGTCAGGCTATCAGTACCTTTAGTACCCCGGATATAATCATCGCCAGCCCCACCGTTCAGCGCGTTATCTCTGATATCCCCACGCATCCAATCGTCGGATTCACCACCAATGGCATTTTCAATACCCAGTAATGTGTCTGAATCACCGCCTGTGGTCCGTTTGGAATGAAGATCAATACGGATGGAAGTGGTAAGCCAGCTATAATCAACTGTGTCATTCCCCGATCCGCCATTGACCACATCGTGGTTTTTACCGGTCTGGAAATAATCGTCGCCCGAGCCGCCGTTTAAAATGTCGGTGCCGGTGCCCCCGTATAAATGGTCATCGCCACTATTACCGTTCAGTACATCGCTACCGGAATCGCCATAGAGGTAATCATTCTGACTACCACCATTCAGCACATCCTTTCCGGATCCACCATGTAATTCGTCATTACCGCTATTGCCGTGCAGTTCATCATAACCAGACCCGCCAACAATGTAATCGTCCCCGGAATTGCCGGATAATATGTCGCTTCCTGTACCGCCATCGATGTAGTCATCGCCGGACCCGCCGTAAATTGTGTCGGTGGCACTTTCGCCGTAAATGATATCATCATCGCTATTGCCGTATATAAGGTCGTTGCTGGTNCCGCCGTAAATTGTGTCATTGCCGGACCCACCGTGAATTTCATCTGATCCACTTTCGCCGTACAGATGATCATTGCCGGCCTTGCCATAAATTTCATCATTTCCGGTNCCACCNTAAATGNTATCNTTTTCATCCGTCACCACCGGAGGTGGGGTTACGCCATCTCCATCATCGTCGTCGTCCACACCGCCTGACAGGCTTTGATAGTGGGCGTTTAGAACCTGGGCATTGGTGGCCCCGATATCCACAGTGAAAACACTGTCGTCAAAATCCATATCCCCGCCATTGTATAAATCCTCAAACCCCAGCGTGAGCGTTCCCATATCAGTTTTGAGAACCCCAGTGGTATGCAGAATTCCATCCGGGTTAAGCGCAACATTATCGCCGTAACCAGCCGTGTGATAACTATGAACACGGATTTCAGTTTCGCTACCATCGGTAGCGGTGTGGTATAATCTGGGTGCGATACTTGAAAGCGTTGCGGTGGAGCCATCTTCATTGCGGTATTCCAGCGTGCCTTCGCCCAAGGCGTCAAAATCATTGTAGCTATAACCATTAGACACAATGAAAAAGCCAATCTCATCGCCAGCATCCACATCGAGGTATTCATCTGAAACACCGGAAATTAAATCACCACCGCTCCCCTGAAGGGAGGCATTTTCCCAGATAAATGCGACACTTCCAATCGTGCCGTCTTCGGCAATTTTATAATAACCGAAACTGTTTCTGTACCCGGCAGTCTCACCTTCGAATATCACGCGCACAGGGTAATCATCTGTGATGGCGATTGTGGTGGGTTGAACGTAATTTGGTCCGCCGCTGCCATACATGACATCATGGCCACTATTGCCATACATTAAATCATTGCCACTGCCGCCCCATACTTCATCATGACCATTATTGGCATATATCGTGTCGTCACCGCCACGGCCGGAAATAACATCCGACATATTGGTGCCTTGAATTATATCGTCTTCATTGGTTCCGATGACGGGATGAATTGGGGCTGTCGACATGACTCTCTCCTTTGAAGGATAGCTTTCATGCCTGAAGACGCATATTTCATGCCAGTTTTTTTGCGGCGAAATTCAGGGGTTTTGGCAGTAATCCTGTCTTTCCCTCTCAATCTGACAATCATTCTGCCACTAAATATGAGAAAGGAAGAAACTAAAGGTAGAGGAGCAACTGATCGCAGGATTAGAAGGAAACGAATCTGGCATTCTGCATGAATGCACTATTTTGCAATGCGGCCATCATTCGTCCATCACGCACTTCTTCAGGAATACGGCGTACAACGCGCTCTGATCTGAAAAACACATGATCGCCGATTCTGGCCAGCTCTGTCAGCTTTTTTGACCAGGACGGATTAACGTCATAGCGATGATAATGGGTGGCAAACAAAAATTCACCGGCATACGAACCAAGCTCTTTTGCTGCAATTTTCTTATCCACACCAAGGCTTCCCGTAGCACCCAAAATGATATCGCTGACATCAAGCAGATTGGAAAGTTTCGTATAATTGGCAGGAAAATCATTGAGATTGTCGCAAGCAAACGAGAACTGGCATTTGTTCAAACGATGTGCGTTTTCAAACACAACACCACAAATTGTTGAAGGATATACGCGAGATTCTACACGGTTCATTATGGTCACGCCCACAGCCATCTGGCCATCAAGCGGCTCTCCACGAGCCTCGTGATAAAGCGCTACAGCAAGGCACATCCGGTTCACTTGTGCCGATGCATCCTTGAAAAACTGCGTTGGAAACAAAGATCCAACAACCTTAGTCAGGCTTTGCATCTGTGCAGCCGAATAAACCTCAGGCGCGCTTAATGCCGCCCCCGTCAGCTGAAAAAAGATGGCAAATACAGCCAATAATTTAAATAGTCTTTGCACCATGGTGCCTCGCTTTCCAAGGGCATCATGGCGCAAACGTCTGAAATTCCAGCTACTTCCGCTGGGCACATTTAATTAAAAAGTTAAGTAANTTGCNNTCNANACTTACGACGGNCCAATNANATNNGNCACTCCGATAGTGAATACCGGGAAGAANGAAACAATCATCAANACNATAANCAANCCGANAAGAAANGGCAGNACGGCTTTAAATACNGANGCAACAGGNACNTNACCNACNCGCGCNGTTGTNAAGATCAACATNCCCAANGGNGGCGTNAAAGCNCCAATCACCANATTNATCACAACNATAACNCCGAAATGAACCGGATCAATTCCAGCAGCCTTGATCANNGGCACAAANATCGGNACCANAATAACCATCGCCGCAATCATCTCCATGATCAGGCCNGTTGCCAGCAATANNANATTGAGCANCAGGATCAGNACAATCGGGTTTTNNGTAATATTNCCAAGCCATNCCGCNAGATGNTGCGGTGCNTGTTCAAAGGCCANTATCCANGCNAANGGNGCCGCCGTTGCAATGATGATGGTNACNGCCAATGTNTCGNTCANCGCATCCCTGACACCNTTGANNACTTCTTTGACNCCCAGACTACGATAGAACACCGCGCCACAAAATATCGCGTANAANACNGCAATCGCNCCAGCTTCCGTTGCGGTNAANACNCCGAACCGCACNCCNCCAACAATCACCACNGGCAANGTAAGCGCNGGNAANGCNNCAATGAGNGANTCNANNCGCTCTNNGCCAGTGGCCCGCGGCGCATTNGATTTATANTCNTGNCGCGCAGATAAAACCGCNACACANANAGCCAGNACNACCAGCAACATCANNCCGGGCACAATCGCTGCCACAAACAATGACCCAACCGAGGCCGATGCCAAAGCACCATAAATGATCAGGCCAAGGCTTGGCGGAATAAGATTGGCAACCACCGAAGACGCACAGGTTAAAGCTGCTGAGAATGCACGCGGATAGCCATTCTTTTCCATTTCAGGAATGAGTATTTTACCGATAGCTGCCGCATCCGCCATGGACGAACCAGAAACCTCGGCCATCATACCGTTGGTCAGCACGTTGACGTAACCAAGCCCACCCTTAAAATGGCCTACAAGACGTGTCGCCAGCGCTACAAGCTTTTGAGTAATGCCACCGGCATTCATCATCGCGGCTGCAAGAATAAAAAACGGGATCGCCAGCAACAAAAATGAATCAATCG
>JAESSK010000078.1 GCA_016764155.1 Rhizobiaceae bacterium | reverse complement strand
TTAACGGTGGTATTCTAGCGCCCTTCGAGCTCGCGCATAGCATCGGCGTCGCGCAACGAGATATCCGGATAATCAGGATCGCTTCCCACTTCCGGCAAAACCCGCCATGAACGGGCACATTTGGTGCCTTCGGCCTTCGCTGAAACGACACCCACGCCGGAGACTTCTTCAAGCGTTACGGCGTCTGACGGGATGCTTTTATCGGTGATCGTGATTGCGCTGGTGATACAGATTTCTGCCATATCAACATCGGACACTGCCTTTTGCAGACCTTCGTCTGTGATGTGCACTATTGGTGCGGCCTCAAGAGAAGAACCAATGCATTTTTCGCGGCGTTCGATTTCCAGTGCGCCGGTTACAACACGGCGTACACTGCGAATTTTCTGCCATTTAGCGGCCAATGCATCATCGCGCCATTCAGCAGGAATCACTTCGAATTGTTCCATATGGATGGAGCCAACACCGTCGCCATAGCGCGATGTCCAGCACTCTTCCATGGTGAAAGAGAGCATCGGGGCCATCCATTTGGTGAGGCAATTGAAGAGGATATTCACCACTTGCAACGAAGCTTTCCGGCGAGCGGAAGAAGGTGCATCGCAATAAAGCGCGTCCTTGCGGATATCAAAATAAAACGCCGACATTTCAACGGTCATGAAGTTGAACAATTGCGCGAAGATGCGTTTAAAATCGAAGTCATCATAACCTTTTTGTACGATTTCATCGAGCTCCACCAGACGGTGCAACATCAAACGTTCAAGTTCCGGCATTTCAGCGAAAGGTACGTCTTCGCCTTTATAATGGCCCAAAGTGCCAAGCATCCAGCGCAATGTGTTGCGCATTTTGCGGTAGGCATCAACGCTGGTTTTGATGACTTCATCACCAACGCGTTGATCTTCGGTGAAATCGATCGAAGATACCCATAGGCGCAAGATATCCGCGCCGAATTGCTGGATTACCTTTTCAGGTTCAACCGCATTGCCGAGGGATTTTGACATCTTCTTACCATCTTCGGTGATGGTGAAGCCGTGGGTCAATACTGCATTATAAGGCGCTCTGCCCCTTGTGCCGCAACTTTCCAACAAAGAGGAATGGAACCAACCACGATGCTGATCGGAACCTTCCAGATATAGATCTGCCGGCCATTGCAGATCGTCACGCTCTT
Source organism: Rhizobiaceae bacterium (assembly GCA_016764155.1). Classification (GTDB taxonomy): domain Bacteria; phylum Pseudomonadota; class Alphaproteobacteria; order Rhizobiales; family Rhizobiaceae. Next base: position 7,319 of record JAESSK010000078.1, on the reverse strand, counting down.
CCAAGCAGAAAGCATGGGTACAGCCAGAATCGAACCACACATCGAGAATATCCGTGACCTGTTCCCAATCGTCGAGATTATCGACGAGGCCGGTGAGGAATCTTTCCTTCGAACCATCAGCATACCATGCATCGGCTCCTTCAGCGCGGAAGGCTGCCATGATGCGCTCGGACAGTTCGTCTGATTTATCAAAATCCGGGCCGGGAATGACTTGTCCTGTTTCCTCATTGCGGAAAACAGAAATTGGTACGCCCCATGCGCGTTGACGTGACAACACCCAATCCGGGCGTTGTTCAATCATCGCACGCAGACGGTTCTGGCCGGTATCAGGCACAAAACGGGTATCATCGATTGCTTTAAGAGCGCGGGTACGAAGGGTTGTTCCGTCCTCTAGATCACGGTCCATATAAACAAACCACTGAGGCGTGTTGCGGAAAATAATCGGTTTTTTCGAGCGCCATGAATGAGGGTAATCATGCTTGACGCGACCACGGGTGAAGAGATTGTTCTGGCCGATCAGTGCAGTGATAACCGCCTGATTGGCTTTACCTTTTTTGCCCTTATCGTCCATGATACGAACATCAGGAAAGCCCGGTGCGTCTTCGGTAAACGAACCATCATCGGCTACGGTGAAAGGAATTGCTGTTGAAATGCCTTTGGCTTCAATTTCATTTGCTTTCGTCATCCAGATTTCGAAATCGTCTCGACCATGGCCGGGAGCCGTATGCACAAAACCAGTACCTGCTTCATCTGTGACGTGATCGCCCTCTAACAGTGGGACTTTGAAGGAATAGGTGTCATTGAAATCTGCAAGCGGATGCGAGCAGATGACACTGGCCAAATCGGCAGAGGAAACATCTTGCAAGCGTTTGAACGTGACTTTTGCTTTCTCGGCACTTGCATCTGCCAAGGCATCAGCAAAGACCAGCTTGTCGCCTGGTTGCGGGCCGAACTCCTGTTCAGCGCTGGCGACTTCATAGAGGCCATATGAGATGCGGTCGGAATAGCAGATCGCGCGGTTGCCCGGAATCGTCCACGGGGTTGTGGTCCAGATGACCACCGATGTTCCAGCCAATGCATCAGGGCCTTCGAGCACAGGGAATTTTGCCCAAAGTGTGTCGCTTTCATAGACCTGATATTCGATCTCGGCTTCGGCCAAAGCTGTGCGTTCCACCACTGACCACATGATTGGCTTGGAGCCGCGATAGAGCTGACCGGATTTGGCGAATTTCATCAATTCGCCTGCGATCACCGCTTCGGCGTTGAAGTTCATGGTGAGATAGGGATTTTTGAAATCGCCAATCACACCAAAACGTTCGAATTCCTCTGACTGAACGCCGACCCAATGGGTAGCGAAATCACGGCATTCCTTGCGGAATTCATTGACCGGAATATCATCCTTGTTTTTGCCCTTGGCGCGGTATTGCTCTTCGATTTTCCACTCGATGGGNAGACCGTGGCAATCCCAGCCCGGCACGTAATTGGCATCGCGGCCGCGCATNTGAAACGAGCGGTTGATGATATCTTTGAGGATTTTATTGAGCGCNTGGCCGATGTGNAAATTGCCGTTGGCGTATGGNGGNCCATCGTGCAGGATAAATTTCTCNCGNCCTTTNGANTGCTCGCGCAGCTTTTTATAAAGGTCCATTTCCTTCCANCGCGCTACNATTTCCGGTTCCTTTTTGGGAAGGCCGGCGCGCATGGGGAATTCCGTTTTGGGCANATTTAGTGTGACNGAATAATCAAATTGTTCGGATGAATTATCGCTCATGGTTCTCGTACTATTTTCCCGCCTGTTTTTTGATAACGGCAGGGACCTATGGTCTGGAAATTACGCTGATGTGACTAAAAACTGGACACGATGCCCGGGGGCATGGCCGCTTAATCCCGGAACTCCGCTTGATCGTTTCAAACAAAGGCCGGGCAAATAATTCGTGTGCTTTGTATCATCATATGATTTTGCATGGGTGTCTTCTATCAGCAGAGAATTAACGAATAAAGGGCTTTATGGCCGCTTGCTTCAAAAAACCTCGCCATCTAGCTTTTCAAATATCAGTTTACGCATTTTTTTCGTGATGAAACCGGGCGCAATCCAACCGATCATGCGACTGATTTTGGCCATTGGCCCGGGATAAAAACTTCGCTTTTTTGCCTTCGCCGCTTTGAGAATACAATTTGCCAGTTTTTTCGGCGCAATCCGGTTTTTGTCGTTGGAGCCCTTTGGCGAGTATTTCTCGGCGTGGCCGGTTCGTACTGGACCGGGGAAAACGCAGGTAACCGCAATGCCGATTTTCGCAAACGGCTGACTNATGCTTNTGGCATAAATCGCCAGCGCATCCTTGGAGGCGGCATAGCTTGCAGCCCCTGNATAACCCACCGCGTAGGATAGAGACGAAATGAATACCAGATTGGAATGGGGGGACATGCCGCTTCTTGCCAATCCGCTGGCAATGATCATCGGGGCTGTAAGGTTTACGGCCAGAACTTTTTGATGCGCTTCTACCGGGATTTTTTCAAATTTTCCGGTGGCNCTGATCCCGGCGTTNAAGATGNCAATATCAAACGGGCCTTGTTTGATGAGGTTCGGCATCTCGTTTTTNAGNCTGGTGATATCCGACAGGTCAATTTGATGCGCAACCACGTCCCCGGTGGCAGTATCGCACAAATTTTGCAGGCCTTTGGCATCATGATCGACCACGTGAACCTGATAACCCTGTGACAGCAATTGTTGCACCAGCGCATCACCCAATCCGTGAACGCCGCCAGTCACCAATGCTTTGGGAAGAGATTTCAAATCACACACCCGTGCCAAATAGGTTTTTTATGCGGTCCAGCGCCCAAGCTTTGTGACCAATGGTTTCGACCGGTATTCTGGTGCCGATTATGCTTTTGATTTTACGGGCGGAATATTGCGGACTGATGAAAAACTTGCGAACTTTACCGAGCTTTAACCCGGCCTTTTCATGCATGTCGGTGGCTGTTGCGCCAGGGTGCAGTATTTGAACGTCGATCTCGTTTTTCCATTCCTCGTGCAACGCTCTTGCAAAGCCTGCCAGTCCGGCTTTTGAAGCGGCGTAGGAAGCAAAATTTATGGCCCCCTTATGGGCGACCGAGCCGATTAAGGTGAGGCAGGAGCGGTTGGGGCTTGCAGCAAGAAGAGGATGAAATTTCTGNGCCAGNNTGATTGGGCCNATGAGATTGGTATCNAGGGTNANCTGGATATTNTCAGCCGTTTCATCAGCAGGATCAACGGTTTTTCCGATGGCAGCGTTCACGATCAGATTATCCACATGGCTCCAGTCGAGGCTATCGATATGAGCTAGTAATTTGTCGGAAAATTCGGGATCTGCCTGATCCCCTTGAAAATAGCTGGCGTTTTTTGGCCAATTGGATAATTGNTCCTGCGGACGACGTCCNACNCCNATCAAATTATCGGTTTCAGCGGCATAAAGTGCAGCAAGTTCCAGCCCGATACCATCGCTGGCACCGGTGATGATGACATTATCAGCCATCAAGCGCTTGGGAATATTGGGGCCATAGGCCTGCATTTGCCGGCAGGCCCTGCAAGAACTGACGCGCTTCATTGTCGTCGATCTTCATTTGTTCAACAAGATCATCAGCACTATCGAATTTTAGTTCATCGCGCAGTTTTGAATGCAGATAAACGGTGATTTCTTCGCCGTATAAATCGTCAGAAAAATCAAACAGGAAAGTCTCGAACAGGGCTTCGCCATTTTCGAATGTTGGACGGCGGCCATAGCTTGCGACCCCGTCATGGCGGTCACCATTTTTGCGAGTGACGCGCACGGCGTAAATTCCGTAGGCAATGGTGGTTTCCGCTGGCAATGAGATATTGGCTGTTGGAAAACCAAGCTCACGACCAAGTTTTTTGCCTTCAATCACCGTTCCACGCAGGCGGAACCCATAGCCCAGCAAACCGTTGGCGAGCGCAACCTCGCCGTCATTAAGGGCTGCTCTGATGCGACTGGAGGAAATCACTTCGCTGTTTTCATCGCGAATGGCTTCGATCAGCGTCACGTCAAACCCTGCGCCCTTGCCTTCTTTGGCCAGCATTTCAGGCGTTCCCTGACGCTGTTTTCCGAAGTGGAAATCATAGCCGGTAATCACATGGCTTGCGGCCAGATCACGGCCGAGAAATTCTTCGATGAACGCACTAGCGCTATTGCCTGCAAAATCGCCATCGAAGCGCTGTTCGATCATCGCGTCGAAGCCGAGACTTTCTAGAAGCTCTGCCTTCATGGCTGATGGCGTAAGGCGAAATACCGGATGCTCCGGGCGAAACCAAGTTCTTGGATGAGGTTCGAATGTCAAAACGCAGGCAGGCACATTGTTGCGCTTTGCCACTTCAAGGGCAGCATCCAGCACACCGCGATGGCCGCGGTGGACCCCGTCAAAATTGCCGATGGCGATAACGCCGCCCTTCAGGGCTTCCGGCATGTTGTTTATGTCATGGATGATTTGCAAAATTTGAACTCTTTTAAACTACCAAGCGAGGCGTGGAAGATAAGCCACCGGAGAGACATTATGCAATTGCAAAAATTGCTGCACCTTGTCGTGGTCGGGATTTTCTACTGCACCATACTCACTTGAATGTATTCCCGCACTGATAAAAAGCGCGTCCAGATCATTTTGTTGTGCGCCCAGAATATCTGTCGGCATGCCGTCGCCAATGGCCAGAATGCGAGATCTCTCTATCTTTGTATCAGAATGTGCCTCGACACGGGAAATTGCCAGATCGTAAATAGGTTTATGGGGTTTGCCGACAATCCGGGTTTCTCCGCCCATAGCCGCGTAATCACGAGCCAATGCACCAGCGCAAAAGAGCATCTTATCACCCTTTTCAACCACGATATCAGGGTTGGCGCATATAAACGGAAGCTTTGCTTCATAAAACTGAGACAGAAGATCGTGATAGCTTTCCGGTGTATCGGTAGAGTCGTCTTTCAAACCGGTACAAACAACAGCGCCAGCATCCTGCCAATCGACCAGCTCTACATCCAGTCCCTCAAACAGGGATTTATCATGCTCGGGTCCAAGATAATGGATCGGACCATCGAATTGCTCGATTAAGTCACGGGTTGCATCGCCCGAAGTCACCACCTCGTCAAATATGCCGGTTAACGGCACGCCCAAACGTTTCATATGGGCGAGAACTGGCGGAGTTGGCCTTGGTGCATTGGTGATCATCACCACGATGCCGCCCTTATCGCGAAAACTGGAAAGCGCCTCCATGGCCTGGGCCCACGGGGTGACTCCATTATGTAGAACGCCCCATACGTCACACAAAATTGCATCATAATTATCGGCAATTTCATGCAAGCCGGAAATTCTAGGAATGTTCGTCATGGATTCACTTTGGGCGGAGGGATGTTTTCTCGCACTGCATGCCGCATATTCGCGTTCCCGGCAAGGGAGAAGTTTTACACCTTAACCATCTTCCATTACCATAGGCCCCAAATTGAGTATCTTGAGCGCTGCTTTTGCGTCATGACAACCCGACCACATTTCGGTTTTATTTCACTGCCAACATGATTTCGCATTATTTGAGAGAATTCCATGAGAAGCTTGGCTGATTATTTGTACCAAAGTTTGAAACTGCCGGTTATCGCGCTGATTTTGGCGGCTGGTACCGTGATGATGGCTGATCCCTTTATTGAATTCTCCCTGATTGAGACAGGTTTGATTGTTGCCGGTATTTTCACTGTTCTCGTAACGATTAAAAACCATTTTGTTCAGATTAAGCTCGGTGCCGAAATCCGCAGGCATTTGAATGGCATCTCTGAATTCGAACATGACATCAATAAGAGACTGGAAAATGTTTCTACTCATCAAGATGATAGAGAAACTCTGACGAGCGTTTCACAGCGTATGGATGGCCTTGAGAAAAAGCTTAATATTTCGCTTAAAAAACTAGCCAGTGAACCGGGCACTAATATGCGTCCGGTCAATGAAAATATCCCATTGAAGAACCTTCTGCTTAGTCCAGAGATTATCGCCGCTTCAAATAGTGCTGATAAAACCGTGGAATTTGAAGACCATTTGGATGAAGGGGAGTTGCAACTTTATTTGCAGCCTGTTTTGACGCTGCCCGATCGTGAGGTCACCCATTACGAAGCGTTTGCACGGTTTGATCTGGGTGATGGCAGAGTTATCAAATGCAGTGATTTTCTTGTGCAGGCTGAACAAACCGGCGCCATTGTTGAACTTGATCGCCAGATATTGATCAAAATCATTCAGCTATTGCGCGATTTGAGGCGCGATGGTGTGGAACCCGGAATTTTCTGGAACCTTTCGGCAACCAGTTTGGATGATGAAGAGTTTTTCAACGAAATTTTGGAAATCCTGAAAGCGAACTTGGTTATCTGCCCGCAAATTCTGATCGAAATTTCTCAGGACAGATATCAAAAACTTGGATTGTCAAAACTACGAATGCTGTCTTCCCTGCGTGATCTTGGTGTCGGCTTGTCGATTGATAATTGCGATGACCTGATCTTGCTGCAACGGCTTATCAAATCGACAGCATTCTCATTCATAAAAATCCCCATCACCACCTTAATAGGCTATGATGGGGAAAACCACGAACTGAACGGCGTGAAGATTGCTCATCAGGCCAATGAAAACCGAACCCGTTTGATTGCCACCCACGTGGAAAAAGAAATTCACGTGATGGAATTAATCGACCAGGATATCCTTATGGTTCAAGGGGATCTGTTTTCGGAACCCCGCCCGGCAAAGAGGCGGGATGCTAATTCGATGTTAGATATTGATTCAGTTGCAACACCCTAAAAATCGATTGAAAGCCTAGAAATCGGGTTAACTATAAAGAATATGTTTGGGCTGGAGCGGACTAAAAATATCGATAAATCTTGACTCTCACGCCTACACTCCCTATCTCATCTGTTGTTAGCACTCTTCTAGAGGAGTGCTATTTTTGTTGGTATCGCGTAAATAATTTACGCTGTCTAAAATGGATTTTATAATCATGGCAAAGAAGATCAATTTTCGCCCTCTTCACGACCGCGTTGTAGTACGCCGTGTTGAAGCTGAAGAAAAAACTGCCGGCGGCATCATTCTTCCTGACGCTGCTCAGGAAAAGCCTTCCGAAGGTGAAATCGTAGCAGTTGGTTCAGGCAATCGCGACGAAAGCGGCAAGCTGGTTGAGCTGGACGTTAAAAAAGGCGACCTTATTCTGTTTGGCAAATGGTCAGGCACAGAAGTTCAGATCAATGGTGAAGACCTTTTGATCATGAAAGAGTCAGACATCATGGGAATTATCGGTTAATTCCGTCTCTCTTAAT